>VGYV01000254.1 GCA_016872855.1 Planctomycetota bacterium | reverse complement strand
CGCGATGGCCCAGTCGGCGGGGCCGCTGAGCCAGCGCGGGCCGCTACGGCGGTGCATCTTCAGCTCCAGGTGCCGCACGCCGGGGATGGGCACGTAGATGTGCCGCGGCTCGCTGTTCCACTTCATGCGCCCGGTCTGGAAGAGCGTGCGGCCGTCGCCGACGACCATGAACTCGAACGACTCGGCCTCGTCGCGGGCCTTCGAGACGGCGGCCTCGCCCTCGAGGTCGGAGCCAACGACGGCCTCGAAGACCGAGTAGCGCCCCTCGATGTTGAAGCCGATGTCGCAATTCGGGTGGATGCCCAGCCCCCGCGGGAACGTGCGGCCGCCCAGCCTGAGCGGGTGGGCGTTGAAGCTGCGGTCGCGCCCCACGCAGCCCTTCTCGGGGCGGGCGAAGGCCGGCTCGAGGTCGCTCAGGAACATCTCGCCCGCGCCCTCGGGCGGCGTGCGGTACTCGGGAGTCCGCCGCGGCGGGCGGGCCTGCCGCAGCTTCTCGTCGCCTGTCACGTGCCAGTCAGGGTTCAGGCGCCAGTCGTTGTCGAAGTAGCCGATGGCCAGGGCCGTCTCCGGCCCCCAGGTGTGGTCGTCGAAGACCTCGAAGTCTGCCCAGTGGAAGCCGTCGAGGATGCCCCAGTCGAACCAGTTGCCGAACCGCCCGATGATCTCGAAGACGCCGCGCCACGTGGTGCCGGTGAAGAGGGCGACATAGCGCTTCGTGTTCAGGGGGTTGGGGTAGACGAGTTTGAGGCCGAGGTCGTCGCCCTCGAAGCGCTTGTCGCCGAAGATGATGCTCTTGCCCTCGACGCGGATGGGCAGCCTGGGCATGACGCGGGGAACGAGGCTGTTGGTGGCTGGGTCGCCCACGAGGATGAGGTTGCAGCGGGCGATGTCGTCGTCGGTCACGTCGCGGTCGGGCTTCATGCGGCACTTGCCGCGAGCCCAGCGGTTCCAGTGGTCGGCGAGCAGGCGGGCCTCGTCGGCGGCCACGCGCTTGGCCCGCTCGTCGTCGCCGCTCGTCCCGAAGACGATGACGAAGCTGGTCATGAAGGCGTGCCCGACCGGGCCTTCGAGCTGAGCCGTCTTGTGCAGGCCCTCGGGCTCCTTCGCGGGTGCCCGCTCGGCGGGCGCCCAACGCTTCCCTTGCTTGCGGAGGCGCAGCCAGCCGTCGTCAGGGACCTTGCCACGGTATTGCTCCACGCCGTCCACGCTCACGTGGATGGGCTGGCCGGGGTCGAAGAGCGGGGCGGCGATGCGAAGCGAGAACTCCTCGAGGTTGTCGGTCTTGACGCCAACGCTTGTCCTGTCGGTCGCCTCGGCCTCGATGCGGGCGAAGGCGAAGGCCCGCTCGAAGCGGTGGACGCGCACCCAATAGGCGCCCGGGTGGCGCCGCCAGGCGGTCTTGAAGATGACGCGCTTCGGCCAGGGGTCGCGCTTCTGCTCGCGCAGCCACTTGAGCATCTCGGCCACCTTGTCGCCCGGCACGCCGTGCCCGGCTCCCGGCACCTCGACGTAGTGGCAGGGCGCGCCCGCCTTGAGGAGCTCGGCGGCCATCGAGCGGCTGTGGTCGCAGGGCACCACGTTGTCCTTGTCGCCGTGGATGGGCCACGAGGGCAGGTTGAGCAGGTTCTCGGCGAAGAAGGCGGGGCTTTCGGTCGCCTCGACCCAGGCCTTCCTCGGGCTCATCCAGGTGGGGTTGGTCTCGCCCCAGTTCCACAGGCGCTCCCACACCCGGTGGTCGGCGTTGCCGCACACGGGGCCGAGGCCGGCGAACAGGTCGGGGAAGTGCACGCCCACCTGCCAGGAGCCCGAGCCGCCCATCGAGAAGCCGTAGAGCACCACGCGGTCGGGGTCAATGCTCAGCCGCGCCTGAATGTCCTCGACCACGCGGACGACGTCCAGCTCGCCCCAGAGCTTGTAGTCGGTGTTCCCGCGGCCATCGGGCGCGGCGACCACGAAGTCCTCCAGTTCCTTGGGCGGCCCGCCGATGCGGTAGTTGCCGCCGAGGCCGTGGAGCTGAAGGGCGAGCGGCCATTTCTTGTCGGGCGAATAGTCCTTCGGCAGCCAAAGCGAGTAGGGCTGGTCCGTGTCGTCGAGGTCGCAGTGATAGTACCAGGTTGCGACCTTGCCGCGTTCGAGGGGCTGGGCAGCATAGGAGGGGAACGCTGCCAACAACAGCGCGATGGCAATCTGGAATCCGTAATCCGTAATCCGTAATCCGTAACCAGAAAACGGCAGAGAGAAGAGGCACCATTTCTGGCGACCCACCAATCCAATGTCTCTTCTCTTCCAGTTACGCATTACGGATTACGCATTACGGATTACGGGTCCGGGTCAAGGTCGCCGCAAAGACGTGCATGTTCCGCTCTCGGGGCAGTGTGATCGCCAGGAGCTTGCGCTTGGGGTCGAGGGGGACGCGCCAGGCGACGAGGCCACACTCGCGGGCCTCCTCCTTGCCGTCGGCGGTGTGGATGGCCGAGAGGCGGAGAATGTCAATCTCGCCGGCCGCGGGCTTCGAGAGCCAGTCGGCCAGGCGTAACTCACCCTGGGCCTGGCCGTCCTCGTAGTCAATTGTGAGGAGGGCCGTGCGGGCGCCGTCGTGGCAGGCGCCGAGGAACCAGACGGCGTCGAACGCCTCGTAGGGCTTGGCGAGCTGGAGCCTCTGGCCATCGCACAGCACGTTGTTACGCAGGCGGTCGTCCTTGTCGGGGAAGCGGAAGGTCACAGCAGGGTGGCCTGGGACCTCGACCAGGGCGTCCCTCTTGGGCAAGTGGTCGGCGACGAAGCAGGCGCCCTCGCGGCGGCTGGGGAAGTCGAAGTTGCCCTCGGTGGGGTTCGCCCGCCACGAAATGCCGTCGTTGTTGAAGTGCCAGGCGAGGGCGTCGAGGTGGACGCACTCGATGTTCTGGGCGGGTGCGGGCGGCGGCGCGGCCTCGGCCTTGTCGAGCGGCTGCACCTTCAGTTCGGCCTTGCCGTCCCTCTTCTCCAGCGAGAGCTTCGCCCGATGGCGAGCGAGGACGCGGCCGGCGGCGCTCTGAAGCTCGGCGACGAACTCGACATCGCCGGCTTTGTCGGTGCGCCACTCGACCTCGCCGCGGCCGGGCTGCGTGCCGCCCTCCGCAATCCGCGGCTGGGCCGGGCTGAGCGGGACGACGCCGGAGCCGGCCAAGGCATCAGCCCGGCTCGCCCGCCAGGCAATGCGATGGTCGGCCAGCGAGTAGCACGGGATTCGCTGGGCGACGGCGGAGGCGAGTTGCACCTCGAAGCGTGTCTTGAGAACGAAGGCCTCGCGGTCCATCCGCGCCTCGTGCCGCGGCTCCTTGAGGGTGAAGGGGCTGAGGCGCTTCTCGGCGATGGCGAAGAGCGCGTCGTCGCGGTCAGTCTCAAAGCCGAGGACTACGACGAGCGAACGGCGGTCGGCCTCTCGGCTGCGGCGGTCGAGCGAGGCGTCGAGGCGCCCGCGGTCGCCCGCCTCGGTCACGCGGTCTAGGACGACGAGGACCTTGCCGTCGGCGTTCCGCACCAGGTCGTCGAGTCGGCGCCCGTAGCCATCGTCGTCCTCGCGGCCCGGCTTTGTGGCGAAGCGGGCGACGAGGAAGTCGAAGCCCGCCGCGTCGGCAGCGAGGTCGGGCGCGGGCCGGCCGACCGGCAGCCGAGGCGTCAGCTCGCGAAGCCGGTCACGGGTCGCGGGAGCCGTCTCGAAGTCCCCCTGCGCCACCCAGCCCCACACGCAGGGGTGGCGAAGGGCCTCGGCGGCGAGGGCGGCAAGCGTCTCCCTGCCCCCGGGCGCATCGGGCGGAAGAGCAGGCGCGTCAAGGAACGCAAGGACGCCTTCCCGATCACAGAAGTCCAGCAACTCATCGAGTGATGGAGCGGTGGCACAGGCCTCCAGCCTGTGCTGCCCCGCCACAGGCAAGATGCCTGTGCCACCCAGCTTCTGAGCCAACGCGCTGGCCTGGCCGGGCTGGGTGCACAGGAGCGTGGCGCCGCGCGCTGCAAACGCGACGGCTGTGACGCGCAGGCACTCGCCATTCGCCAGCCAGCGGCCGCCCGCGGCCTGGGCGGAGCAGATGCCGACAGAGCGACCGACCTGGCGGACGAGCTGCCCGTCGCGCGTCTGGAGCGTGGCGGTGAGGCGGTAGAGGAAGGGGTCGCCGGGCCGCCAGAGCCGCGGCGGCTGCGGCTCGAAGGAATGGGTGACGGCAATGGACTGGCCGGGGTCGAGGCGCACGTCGCTGCCGCGCCGCCACACGGGGTGCGGGTTGCTGGCCAGGCCTGCCCTGAGCGAAGCCGAAGGGTCGTCGGGCTCGAAGGCGAGCTCGACCCTGCCCTCGAAGCGCTCGCGGCTGTGATTGGCGGCATCGAGAGCCACGTCGGCCACGCTGCCCTGGCCGAGGGGCCAGGCCGACACGGCGATGCGCTCGACGGTCACGGCGCCCGTCGCCTCGAGCCAGCAGGCCGCGAGGCCGGGACGCTCGGGGTCGCCGGGGGCCGCGATGGCGATCAGGAGCGTGTTGCTTACGCCGGGGCGGACGGCCTTGGCTGCGTCGAGCCGCACGTCGAGCGCGCTCGGCGCCCGAACGCCCAGCAGTTGCCCGTTGAGCCACACCCACACGGTGCCGCCCGACGGGCGGACGGCCAGGCTCGCCCTATACCCCGCCCAGGCCGCGGGCACGGCGAAGCTCGCGCGATAGATGCCGCAGGGCTCGGCCCCCTGCCGATGCGGCAGAGCGACCGCGCTCCACTCGGCGGGCAACTGCTCAAGAGCGGGCGGCGCCTGGGCCGGAGCGTATTCCCAGCCGCTGCGCACCTCGAGCACGTGGGTGACGTCGCGCAGCGCCTCCACCGCCGCCGTCCACTCGACGGCTGCCACCCACGCCAGGAGTGCGACCAGTCGCCTGAGCATCGGGCCTCCGCCGAACACGTCCCGTGACGCAGCCACGCAACGGCCCTCACGAGCGATTTTAGCAGACCCGCGCCCCGCGATCAAGCTCCCCAGGGCGGCTGAGCGTCGTGGGGGCAAGGTGGAACGTGGGTGTAGGAAGTGGAAGGCGTTTGGCCCCTGTGGCCCGATGGCGTTGGCTTCCTGGCGGCGCTCCCGCTACTGTAGTGTCCAATCCCACCGGAAGCGTCAAGCCATGCCCTCGGCGACCGGCGCCTCTCGGAGGCGCGGAGCCGAGGTCGAGATTCGGACGGCCACCTCGGCCTCCTGGGCCAAGAGCTTCGCGGAGGCCAAGTGGATTGCGTCCATGCCGCGGAGCTTGTGAAGGTCGCAGAGGTCTCCGGCGAGTTCGACCACTCGCTGCGTGGCCTCGACCACAAAGTAACCGTTCCACTGGGTGCTGAAGCTGGAAACGGCCTCCCGGTGGTCTGCGGGAGAGAGGTACCCGTCACGGTACTTCCTCGCAAAGGCGCTACGTAGTTTCTGTTGCGGAAAGCCGAATTCGCCGAACTCGGGCCGTGCTCGGAAGCCAAAGACTGGCTGAAGCCAGGACTCCGAACGCGTTCGTTCCTTGTTTGGAGTCCTGCCTTCAGGCAGTCTTGGCTTTCCGCAACAGAAACTACGTACCTCTGCGTATACAATCCGCGAACTCGCGAGCCTGTCAGCGGCCCTAGCCTGTCTTCTCACCTTGCCTCGGCCCGCTTGCGCCGGCTAGTCGCGTCTGCTACAATTCCCGCCAGCCGAAGAGAGGCCAGCCACCACCCGTTGACCGAGGAGGATGCTCGGTGTCTCGCATCCCGTGGGCCGTGTCGCTTGCTGCCGCCGTGTCCCTCACCCTCGCCCGCGCGGGCGAGGTGCCGCTGCCGGAGGTCACGCGGACCGACCAGTCGCGCTTCGTCCACCGCATCGCACTGGCGGATGAGAAGGGGAAGGCCATCGGCCCGGCCAGCCTCGCGCCCTATAGCCCGAAGATGACCTGCTCCACCCAGAATTGCCACACCTACGACACGGTCTGCCGCGGCACCCACAGCCGCGCCTACCCCAGCCTGAAGCCCGTGCCGTACCGCGCCGACCGCTTCGTGTGGACGCGGTTCGAGGCGGGGACGGGCATGGCCGCCCCGCTCTCCCACGGCGCCCTGGCCGCCAAGCCCGAGGACTTCGACCCCAAGGCCCACATGACCGCCTACGACCTCGCCGTGCAGTTCGGCGCCTACCACGTCGGCGGCGGGCGCATGGAGCTCGACGCCGCCGGCAACCGCTACGACGCCCACCTGGCCGCCAACCCCGCGCTCCGCACCGCCACCGAGCCTCACGCCAGCCCCGACTACTTCCAGTCCCGCTGGGACCAGACCGGCGTGCTCGAGACCGATTGCCTGGCCTGCCACGCCCAGCGCGGCTACGACCACGTGGAGCGCGCTGCCCAGATCGCCGCACGCAACTTCAGGTGGGCCGCCACCGTGGGCGCGGGCTTCGGCCACGTCGAGGGCAAGACCGCCTCCCTCGACGTCCCGAGCCCCGACGCCAAGCCCGACGAATCGGCCGAGCCCGCCATCAAGGTGAAGTACAACCCCGCCCTCTTCGGCCCCGACGGCAAGGTGCACCTGGACATCGGGAAGCCGCCCGACGCCAATTGCCTCTTCTGCCACCGCCGTCCCGCGAAAGGCGAGGCCAACTGGACCGATTGCCTCGACGCCGACGTGCACTCGAAGGCCGGGCTGAGGTGCGTGGACTGCCACCGCGGGGGCGCCGACCACGTGATCGCGGGCGACCGCAAGGCCGAACGGCCCGAGTTCTTCTCCCTCACCTGCAAGGGCTGCCACACCGCGGGGCGCCTGGGCGCGCCCGTGCCCGCGCACAAGGGCCTCCCGAAGCTGCACCTCAACGAACTCTCCTGCGAGGCCTGCCACGCCGGCCCAAGACCCCGCGTCGTCCCGATGGTGCTCGAACGGCCCACCGACCCGACCTGGAGCGTGATCCTGAAGACCCGCAAGGCCAGCGGCCCGGCCACCTACGCCCCCGTCTTCACAGAGCCCGAGGGCGGGCCAATCGCCGTCTCTCTACGCCTGTTGCCCACCTACTACGCCAACCGCCGGCCCGACAAGAGCCTGGTGCCCCTCGACCCCACCTACGTGGCCGGCCGCCTGAGCCGCGCGGCAAGCGAGATCAAGGACGACGATGGCGACGGCTCGCCCGACATCAACACTGAGGCCGAGATCAAGGCGATGCTCAAGGCTCTGAAGAAGAAGGGCACCGCCCCCGCCTACGTCGCCGGCGGCAAGGTCTACGAGATGGACGACAAGGAGGAACTGAAGTCCGGCCCCGAGCCGCTGGGCGACCCGCTCGACAACCCGCTCGCCCACAACGTCCGCCCCGCCCCCCAGTCCCTCGGCGCCCAGGGCTGCACCGAGTGCCACAGCAGCGACTCCCCCTTCTTCCGCTCCCTCGCCCTCACGAGTGCGGTGGGGGCCGACGGCAAGCCGCAGGGCACGCCGCTCTACGCCCAGCTCGGCAAGTCGGAGGCGGACCTGCGCCTGGCCGAGTTCCGCGAGCGCTACGTCCGCCGCTACGGCAGGATATTCGTTGGCCTCGTCGCCTTCGTCCTACTCCTCCACTATGTCCTCTTCGGCCCCAAGCGCTACGAGCGCAAGGTGCCCCCCGAGCTGGTGCAGCGCTTCGGCCTCGTCGAACGCCTCACCCACCTGGCCCTCCTCTGCTCCTTCCTGTGCCTGGCCGGGACGGGCCTCCTCCTCTCGGTGGGCAAGGACACGCTCTTCGGCCACGGCGTGGCGCTGATGCACAACCGGGTGTCGTGGTTGCTCATCGCCGGCGGCCTCCTTGCCATCCTGCTCTGGGCGCGCGACATGGTCTTCGCGAAGCTCGACATCGGCTGGCTGAAGGTGATGGGCGGCTACCTCGGCTACAAGGGCCACGTGCCGGCCGGCCGCTTCAACGCCGGGCAGAAGGCTTTCTTCTGGTTCATCCTCCTCGTCGCCGCCTGCCTGGCCGCCACCGGCCTGATGATCCGCTACGAGCTGGGCGGCGAGCGCTGGGAGACCCTGGCCTACACCCTCCACAGCGTGTGCGCCTACCTCATGATCGCCTGCGTGCTCGCCCACGCCTACCTCGGCACCTTCGCCAACCCGGGCACCCTCGGCTGCGTGTTCAATGGCAAGGCCGAGCGCACCTGGCTCGAGCACCATCATCCTGACTACAAGCCGAAGGAATGACGCGTGATGCGTGACGCGTGACAACAAGCACAGACCGCCACCTCTCCTGGTCACGGGTCACGCGTCACGCGTCCGGGCCAGGGCCAAAGCAATTGGAGCGACCCATGCGAAAGCGCCTGACCAGTCTCGTCTCCCTGCCCCTCTGCCTCCTCGCCGCCGGGTGCACGCTTGGCTTCGGGCCGCGGCGGAGCGCGGTCTTCGCCCCAGTGGTGGAGAAGCCGGCCGACGACGCCTGGCCCTTCACCTCCCCAGCCGTCGAACCGCCGAAGGAGCCGCCGAAGGACGCGCCCCGCTTGCGCGTCTTCACCTGGTTCCTCGCGGGCCAGCCCTCCGACTTCGCGAAGCTGGGCATTGACTGCGAGAAGCCCTACTCCCTCCTCACGGGCGCTCAGCACGGCAAGACGCTGAGCGACCTGTTGCGCAGCCGCCGCCTCCAGGTCGTCACCGCGCCCCGCCTCACCGTCGTCGCGGGCCAGACTGCCTCCATCGCCGTCACCATCCCCTACGACTACCTGGGCGACTACAAGCCCGGGAAGGCCGAGGGCCAGGCCAAGGCCGCCTACGCCCCCGTCATGCACAGGATTCTTGACGGCCTGGTCCTCAACATCCGCGCGGAGCAGGACGGCGACCAGGTCGCCTTCACCAGCATCGAGCCCCGGATGGCCAACTCCCTCGGCATGCGCGACTGCAAGGGCTTCCTGGACCTCAATAAGAGCACGACCCTGTTGGTGTGGCAGGAGCCGGTGTTCCTCTCGGCCGAGGCATTGCTGCCCCCCGGCCAGCCGATCGTCTGCAAGCAAGGCTGCACCCTCGCGCTCCCCCTCAAGCACACGGTCCGCGACACCCGGGCCACCATCCGCAAGCTGCTCGTCGCACCCGTCGAGGTCCTGAACCGCGACACGATGAAGTTCCTCACCCGGCTCGACCGGCGCGGCTACCCGCTCCCCGGCCGCATCGTCGTCCTCCTCACCGCCCGCCTGGCCACGGAGAAGGACAACGCCCCGGCCCCTCCCGAGGCCCCCAAGCCCTGAGCCGGCCCGCGCTTGGCCCTTGGTACGGCCCCCCAGACTGAACCTCCGAACGTGACTCGTGCGCGTCTTGCGCGCATGTGGTGGAGGCAATGTCGCATGTTGAATGCTGAATGTTGAATGACGAATGATGAATGACGAATGATGAATGACGAGAGGGGCCAAGGGCGGGCCCTGCTTCTCCCAATTCAACATTCGACATTCAGCATTCATCATTCAACATTCTCGGCTGTTGGGCTGCGGCCATAGGCCGCGTTCGAGGGACAAGGTGGGAGTCCCGAAGGGACGGCAGTGGGTTGCCGGCGGCTTCAGCCGCCGGACCGGGGCGCACCCGCAGCCTAGTCCCGAAGGGACGGCAGAGCCCCACGGCGAGGGGGTCCGGCCCCCCTTCTGCCGTCCCTTCGGGACTTCGCGGGTTCTGGCGCCCTGTCCGGCGGCTGAAGCCGCCGGCAACCCGCTGTGCTCCCTTCGGGAGCAAGGCACCGAAGCGCCCCAATCTCGTCCCCCTATCTGTGGGGGACCGTACTTGGCAGCCACCTGCGCCCACCGAAGCATCCCCCCGGATATTGTGTGTCCCAATCGGCTGCCCCCAAAATGTGCTTGCTGCCCCATGCTCCCCATGCTCCCCACTTTTGCGCCCCCCCTTGCGAATCTCGCCGAGAGCGCGGTATAATCACTTGGGAGCGGCCAGGAGGCGCGCCAATGGCTCGAAAGCACACCGCCGGCGCCGTGAGCCCCGAGGGGGCAGGCATGCGTCGCCCCCTGGCACTTGCCCTGGCCTCGTGCCTCACGGTCCCCCTGCTCCGCGTCCACGCCGCTGAATCCCCCAAGCGCTACACCGAGACGCTCACGACCAAGCGCGGGCAGAAGCTCAGCTTCGACATGGCCCTCATCCCGGCCGGCAAGTTCCTCATGGGCAGCCCAGCCAACGAGCTGGGCAATGTCAGCGAGTGGGTGCTGGACTTCTACAGCCCCACGGCGTATGCTGAGAATGCCAGGCACAAGCCTGCCGTAGCACCCCAGGGGCCGGCGAAGGGCAAGGTCCACGTGGCGCGCGGCGGGCACTACGACAGCCCTCCCGCCGACCTGCGCTGCGCCGCGCGGGCGTTCGAGGAACCCTGGTGGACCTGGGGGGATCCGAAGCAGCCGAAGAGCAAGTGGTTCCTGGTCGGGGGTGACTTCGTGGGCTTCCGCGTCGCGCGCGAGATCGAGGAAAAGCGGTGACACGACGGAATGGCACTGACTTGGGGGGATGGCGCCGGCCCAGCCCGCCCCGCGGGCGGGAGAGGGTAGCCACGGGCGTAAGCCCGTGGGACGCGGCGTCAGCCCAGGCCCAGCCCCCGCAGGGGGCGGCAGAAGGAGCCCCGGATGCCCCTTTCGCCCTGGGTCTCTGTCGCCCCCTGCGGGGGCTGGGCCCGGGGGGCATCCTCTTCCACGGGCTTACGCCCGTGGCTACCTCCTGCCGCCCTGCGGGCTGGCCCGCGCCCTCATGTTAGTGCCATTCGTGACACAACGGGGTGGTTCCGCCCCACCGACTTCGCGTCGGTGGGGCGAGCTGAGTGGGGGCGAGGGGCAAGAGGAGCTCGACATGCGGCGAATGATGATGGCGATTGCGGCTTGCCTCCCGGTGACGCTCTCGCTCGCCCGCGGCGGCGAGCTGCCGAAGTGCTACACAGAGTACATCACGACCAAGCAGGGCACGAAGTTCCTCTACGGCATGGTCCTCATCCCCGGCGGCAAGTTCCTCATGGGCAGCCCAGCCAACGAGCCGGGCCGCAAGGACGACGAAGGCCCCAGGCACGAGGTCGAGATCAAGCCCTTCTATCTCTGCACCACCGAGGCCACTGTGGAGCAGTTCATGGCATTCTACATCGAGACGTGCCAGAGGAGGGCGGGAGAGGAGCCCGGCCGCGGCGACCCGGTGAAGGAGGCCCAGGAGGCCCTCGGGCCGCCGCCCGTGGATGCCATCACCGGCCCCTCGCGGTTGTGACTGCCCTTCAGGGGCGGCTGGGACAGCCGCCTGAAGCCGGTCGCGGAACTCACATGGTTCCATGCGATGACCTACTGCAAGTGGCTCTCGCAGAAGACCGGCCACAAGTACCGCCTGCCCACGGAGGCCGAGTGGGAGTATGCCTGCCGCGC
>VGYV01000253.1 GCA_016872855.1 Planctomycetota bacterium | reverse complement strand
CTCGAGGCGGTACTGGCCGTTGGGCATGCCCCACCAGGTGGGGAGATACCAGGCGGGCTTGGCGTAGTCGCGGAAGCGGCCGAACTCCATGAAGAAGCCAGGGTTGAGGTATCCCCCGGCGTAGTCGTCGTAGCCGCCGTGGCCGCTGATGACGGGGAGGGAGCGGACGACGTTGAAGTAATAGCCGTCGCCGTGCGCGTGCCAGCCGTAGACGCTCTGCGTGGCCGAGAGCCAATTGGGCTGCACCCAGTTGACGCTGAACGCGCCGGAGCGCCAGGCGGCTTCCATGAAGACCTGCTTCCAGCGGAGCCATCGGCCCCAGAGGGCGGCGTGGGCGGGGTCGTCGGGCTTGATCTCGTCGTACTGCGGCAGCTCCTCGCCGAAGGCGCTCTTCCACGCTCGGCGCTGGGCCGGGATGTCGTGGCCGGTGAAGACGCCCGTCTTGGGGTGCTTGTTCCACGTGAGGCCCGGCTCGTCGTAGAAGTGCACGCCGATGGCGTTCGGCGCCGTGCGGTCGGCGAATGCCTGGCGGGCGGCGCGGGCCATGCCGCCCGCCAGCACGTAGGGGTCGGACCAGTCGCACTCCAGCCGCATGTCCATCTGGTGGGCGCCGCCCATCGTGCAGTTGCGCATGTAGTCGAGCCCGCCGCGGATATTCGCGTCCTGGTCGTGGCCGCCGTAGGAGGCGAGGAGGAGGTTGAAGCCCATGCCGTCCTCGCCCAGGCGTGCCGCCTCGTCCTTCTTCGCCCCGCAGCCCCAGTCAATGAGGCGGAAGGACGACTTGCGGACGTGGCTGTGGACGGAGAACTCGGCGGAGGCCGTCGCCCCGTCGCACGAGGCCTCGAGCGTATAGCGTCCCGGCCGCAGGAGCCAGCCATTGAGGTGAAGGTGCTCCGTGCGGCGGGCATCCGTGTCTGGTGGCACAGGCGTCCCGCCTGTGACTGGGAAGACGATGTCCACCCTGCTCCCCTCCGGCCCCGCGAGCACGAGGCGCAGTTCACCCGCCGCCAACGCCTCCTTCGCGCTGCGAACCACGGAGACGTCAATCGCCTCATTCGTCTGATAGGCCACCCGCCCCAGCGGCAGCAGCACCTTCAGTTCCGCCGCCGAAGCCGCGACCTGGGCCAACACACACAATGCCACGGTTCGTCCGACATGCATCGTACTCTTCTCCTTGTCCACCCAAGGGGTCTGTATGTTCGAGGATTCGTGTCGTGGGGGTCACACCCCTGCCCGCGAGGGACCGGGGCAACGCCAGGCTGCCGGCTGTCGCCCGTCAGAGGCTGGCGAAAATCTCGCTCACGCGGCATCGGAAGCCGGGGACGACGTCCTGGCCGTCCAGTTCGTCTTGTTGGGTAAGGGTGTGGATGTCGGTGGGAGTGCGGTAGATGGTGACGGAGCGCGCCGTGGGGTTGACGACCCAGACCATTGCGGCGCCGGCGTCGAGCCAGACCGCCACCTTCTCGTCTACCTCAGATGGTGTGTCGCTCGGGGAGAGGACTTCGACCGCGAGGTCGGGGGCGCCCGGCCAGCATGCCTCGCGGGGGTCGCGGCGGCGGAGGCGGTCCCGCCGAATGAAGGCGATGTCCGGCACACGCACCGTGTCCGGGTCGCGGGAGAGACGGAACGACGGCTCCGCGGTGAGGGTCGCGCCGAGCTTGTTCAGGAACACGTGCTGGCCCAGCAGGCGGTCGAGCTGGCCAGCGACGAGGCCGTGCACAATGCCAGCGGGGCTCATCTTCCTGATCTCTCCTTCGACGAGTTCATAGTGGAAGCCGTCATCGGGCATGGCCAACAGCTCCTCCGCCGTGACAAGCGTGTTAATGCTCATGGCTCAGCCTCCTTGTAGCATGAGTATAACACTGGGCGACGGAGTTGCAAGCGCGAAGTCGAGACACCGCGGCACGCCCGATCTTCCTTCCTCTGAGCTGTCCCCGCAATCGTGGCCTCATTCGACGAACTTCACGGGCGCGAAGTCGGCCAGGTTGCTGTTGAAGCCGCCGAACTTGCAGTTCATTTTCTGGTTTTCCTGGATGCTGCCGGGGGCCTTGCCGCCGTCGCTCATGCGGTGGCGGGTGAACTGGCCGTACCAGACGACGTTGGTGCCCGGCCGCAGGGCCTCGGGGAAGATGCTGTAGGGGATGAAGACCTCGACGCTCCAGAAGTCCTTGCCGATGTGAGACCGCGCCCTGACCCCTTCGGGGTTCCACGAGGTGTCCTGGCCCTTCCCGTCGTGGATGACGCCGTGGGGGTTGATGATCCATTGATACCACTGGCCCTGGTTCTTGCCCGTGACGTCGAGGAAGATCTCCACGCAGTCGTTCCACCAGGCCATGGACTCGTCGCGCGACTTGACGGTCTGGACGAGGGTCTGGGGCGAGGGCTCGGCCATCCAGAAGCCGAAGGTCACGCCATCCTGGGTCCACACGGCGCGCAGGGTCGTGGGGTATTTGGGCAGGACCTCGCGCTTGTTCTCGTGCTTGTAGAATTGCACCTCCGGCGCGAGCTTCCACAGCTCCTCGTCGAGCTTGCCGCTGATGACGGGGTTCTCGCTGACCTTCTGGACGATGAGGGGCCGGGCGCCCTTGCCCTCGACCACGGTCTCGAACTCCTCGAAGAAGTCGGCGAAGGGCGTGGCGTAGTATTCCACGCGTTGTGTGGCCAGAGGGTCGCCTGCGGCCTCGGCGCGGGCGCGGGCGAGCAGTTGCTTCATCTGCTCAACGGTCTTGGGGGGATAGCTGAAGGCGTAGATGGCCTTGGGCGACAGGATGCCGCCGGGCCAGCGGCTCTTCTCCCACCCGTCCACCTGGAGGCGGAGGAGGCGGCGAATGCTGGGCGCGGCCCGCCCGAACATGCGGTCGCAGAACTC
Source organism: Planctomycetota bacterium (assembly GCA_016872855.1). Taxonomy (GTDB): domain Bacteria; phylum Planctomycetota; class PUPC01; order DSUN01; family DSUN01; genus DSUN01. The sequence goes on along the minus strand of VGYV01000253.1, from coordinate 8,478 downwards.
CTCCATCGCCGCGTCCACGTCGAAGTCGGGGTCCCACAGCAGCTTCATCCAGCAGTAGAGGCTGATGTGCTGGCGGGGGAAGTGATCGCCGTCGCCATTGATGAAGGAGCCGACGAGTTTGTCGCGGTTGGCTTGGTAGTATGCCTTCAGCACGTGGGGGTAGTGGTAGGGGGCCTTCGTCTTGTCCTCGGGCCAGCAACTGTAGTGCCAGTTCTGGATCTTGCGGCCTGTGATGGCGGCCCACCTGTCCACGTTGGCCTGCTCGGCGGCGAGGATGCTGGGCTCCTTGTACTGGGCGATGCCCGGCATGCCGCAAAGCTGGACCTCGACGTTGTCGGGGAACCGGATGCCTTCGGGGGCCAGGGTGTAGTTGAGGTAGGGCAGGTAGACGATCGTCTTGTCGGGCCAGCGGGCCTTGACGGCGAGAGCCAGCTTCTCGACGAATGTGGCCAGGACGCGTGAGGCGGTGCCATACTGGCCGCCCCGCTCGTTCCACAGCCGGCGGCAGTCAGCGCAGTAGCAAGCGATGCCGGCGTCGTTGGGCGACACGGTGACGGCGTCGCCCACGATGCCCATGTGGGCTTTCTTGCCCTGGTCGAAGTGTGCGGCGATGTTCTCGAGGTAGGTCTCGAGGGCCTTGGGGTTGCCGTAGCAGAGCATCTGGAAGTTGCGGGAGCCGTCGGAGCCGAGCTGGAAGCACTCGGGCCGCCCTTCGGTGTACTCCTTCACGCCCGACCAGTTGGGCGAGTGGACGACGAGGTTGATCGGCCACGAGTTGCCGGCCCGCAGGCAGTTGTAGAGCGGGCCGAGCTGCTGGCCCGTGCCGTTCCACGCGTTCGCCATCGGCGGCCAAATCTCGCGCTTCCGGAACACCGGCGCGTCCTCCAGCCACACGGGCTGGACCACAAGGCTGGCTGCCTTGGGGACCGAGCGGCCGCCCCGCTCGGTCGGCCAGTACCATCGGACGCCGACGAAGCGTTCGAGGAACTCGAAGACGCCCCAGGCGGTGCCGTGGGAGACGGCTCGCGTGTCCTTTGGGCCGACCGGCCCGTCGTGGCCGACGATGAAGACGCGGCCCGCGTTGGTGCGAATGGTGAAGCCCTCGACGGGCATGCGGGCGCCCACAAGCCCCTCGTCGGCGGCCTCGGGGCAGTTGCCGATGACGAGAGCGGGAATCTGCACCCGGTCCTGCACGACCGGCAGCTTGGCCCCCGTGGCCGCCTCGATGCAGTCCTGAAGCTCCTTCACGGCCTGAGCGAGGACGCGGTCGTCCTTGCCGCCCATTACGCAAATCGTCGCCCTCGCGGCGCCCTGCTCGACCAGTGGCACGGGGGGATGGCTCAGCGGCCGGTTGAACTTCACGGGGTTGAGGGCGCCGACCGGCGCCGTGCAGGCCGGCAGCACAAGCAGCGCCGCGCCGAGCAGTCGTCTCGCTCTTGTCATCTGCGTTCTCCTTTGGCAAGACAGGTTGCGGCAAAGCCGACCAGGATGATCGCCGTCGAGCCGAAGGCGGGGATGAGGAAGCTGTGGAAGGGGCTGCGCAGGCGCGGCGGGAAGACGGGCCACGCCGGCGACACGGTCATCCAGAGGATGAGGAGGATTCCCACGGCGGTGGCGAGGAGGGCCGCCGCACCGGTTGCACGGCGCGAGAGAAGGCCGAGCAGGAAGATGCCCAGCATCCCGCCACTGAAGACGCCAGAGAGCTTCCACCACACGTCCAGCGTCCGCTCGTTCGCCGCGGCGATGGCGAGGACGAGTGCGATGGCCGTGCCCAGGACGCCCCAGGCCACGGTGCTGATCCACAGCACCCACATCGCCTCGCGCTCCGTCGCGTTCCGGCGGAAGAACCGCTGGTAGATGTCCTTGAGCGTCAGGGTCGCCGAGCAGTTCAGGCTGCTGTCCACCGAACTCATCGCTGCGGCGAAGATGGCGGCCAGGAGCAGCCCCGTGAAGCCCTGCGGCAGGCCGTGGACGATGAAGTGGGGGAACACCCCCTCGGGCGCGATGCCCGCGGGCAGCCGCTCGGGCCGGGCCTTGTAGTAGGCGAACAGCGCCGTGCCGATGAAGAAGAACACCGCCGAGATGGGAACGTAGAGGAGCGCGCCGAGCCACAACGACCTCCGCGCCGCTGCATCTGACCGGGCGGTAAGATAGCGCTGAACGTAGCTCTGGTCAATCCCGAAGTTATTCAGGTTCATGAACAGCCCGTAGACCAGCACGACCCAGAACGTGGCCTCGCCCAGGCTGGCGCCGAAGCTGCCGAGGCTGAACTTGCCGTGCTCGGCCGCGATGGCGAAGAGCTGCCCCGGCCCCTGCGGCATGCCGAAGAGCAGCAGGAGCGCCGCAGCGAGGGCGCCCGCGCCGAGCACGATGCTCTGCACCACATCCGTCCAGATCACCGCCTCGATGCCCCCGAGCAGCGTGTAGAGCGTCACCAGCAGCCCCGTGCCCAGGATGATCGGCTTGGGATCCCAGCCGAGCAGGCGTTCCAGGGCGAGCGCGACGAGGAAGAGGATCGCCCCGACCCGCACCACCTGCGTGAGGAGGTAGCAGGCGACCGCGTAGACGCGCGCCCAGGGGCCGAAGCGTGCCTCCAGGTGATCATAGGCCGAGATCGCGCCGAGCCGGCGGTAGTGCGGCACGAACCATCGGACGCCAATCCACGCCGCCAGCGGCAGCGACAAGCTGAAGGCGAAGGGATTCCAATTCGTGTCGTACGCTTTGCCCGGCAGCGCGAGGAAGCTGATGCTGCTCACATAGGTGCCGAAGATCGAGAGCCCGACCGCCCACCCCGGCAGCCGCCGATTGGCCGCCATGAACTCCTCCGGCGTCCGGCTCCGCCGCATCAGCCAGCACCCCAGCCCCACCACGCCCGCGGTGTAGGCGAGCAGCACGGCGACGTCGACAATGGGCAGTTGGTGCATGTCGGCTGCGTCCTTCCCTTTGTACGGCCCCCCACGAATAGGGGGACAAACTCGCTCAAGCTCTCGTTTGCTGCTCCCAAAGGGAGCTCAGTGGTTTGCCGGCGGCTTCAGCCGCCGGACCCAGGCGCAGGGACCAGCCAGTCCCGAAGGGACGGCAGGAAACGGCGCTCCCCGCGTCCCGGTGGACTGCCGTCCCTTCGGGACTGGGCCGTCGGTGCGCCGCAATCCGGCGGCTGAAGCCGCCGGCAAACCACTGCTGTCCCTTCGGGACTCCGATCTTGTTCTTCCCTCCCGAAGGTTCCAATACCTTCGGGAGGGTATCCTCAGGGGCTCACACCTGCTGTTCGATCACCCTCCCGAAGGTATCGGAACCTTCGGGGGGGGTCAGGGGTCACCTCGGCCACTGGCCGTCGGGCATGGGGCGGAGGGCGAGCTTCGCGGGGTCGAGGACGACGTGCTTCACCCGCTGGCGCTTCCAGGTGTAGGCGATGTGGACCAGGCCGTCGCTGGACTGGATGACGGCGGGGTAGGAGAACTCGCCCGGCTCGCTCTCCAGCACGGCCGCCGCCTGCCAGACTGTGGCACGGCTGGCTTGCCCAGCCGTGTCTTTCCCCACGGCGCCCACGGGCACGGTCGGGCGAGCCGACCGTGCCACACCTTGGACCGCCACGTTGAGGGGCGAGCGGCCGCGGGGCGTGTGGTTGTAGACGAGCAACTGCCGCCCGTCGGCCAGCGTCACACCGTCAATGCCCGCGTTAGGGTTCGGCAGCTCGGTCGCCGTCATCTCGCCCCACGTCTTCCCGCCGTCCTCGCTCCAGATCTGGGCGATGCGTCCCTGCCTGCTGCGGCAGAGGGCCTGGAGGCGGCTGCCGTGGACGAGGAGCGTCGGCTGAATCGCGCCGAACGCCTTGCCATCGTTCACCGGGCCGACCTTCCGCCAGGTCGTCGCGACGTAGTCCGTGAGTTCAAAGTGGACCTGCCATCCCTGGTCCTCGGTGCTCGAGCCGCAAAGCACGCGATCGGGTAGTTGGATGGGCTTGTTCTTGATGGGGCCGAGAACGCCGTCGGGGAGCCGCTTCGGCTTCGACCATGTCTTGCCATCATTGGACTTGATGAGCATGCCCCACCAGGCGCGGGGGCTGGGGCCGACCTTGTAGAAGAGCAGCAACGGCCCGCTCTTGGGCTGGAAGAGCACGGGATTCCAACAGGGGAAGCGCTTCTCGGGTGATTCGACCCCGTTGGCCACCTCGACGGGCGGCGACCAGGCCTTGCCGTCGTGGCGGGAGAGCCAGATGCCGACATCTGGCTTCCCCTCCGCCGTGCCGCCGAACCAGGCGGCCACGAGGGCGCCCGTTGCCGGCAACGGGCGCCCGCCCGACTCGGCAATCGTCGAGGCGTGGCACTGGGCGAACGGCGCCTTCTCGTAGATGAACTCCGCCTTGACCACGCCCGGCTCCTTGGCCTCTTCGGCGCCGATGGCTCGTGCCGCGAGCAGACAAGTGGCGAGCACCCAGGCCCATGCGGAAGCGTCAACGCTCATCGCTGATCCTCCTGTCTCGGCGGAACCATCTTACGCGAGACGGGCCGGCCGGGCAAGCGGGTCCTCCGCCGCGATGTAGCCGCAACCGTCCCGGTTGCGGTCGGCAAGCGGGACGCTTGCCGCTACGTCAGGCCACTTGACGCGGGATGAAGCCAGGCGTATGCTCCGAAGCGGCGATGCAACTGACACGCGTCAACACGGTAGGAGGAAGCACATGCCCGCCATCAGCCGACGCGACCTGTTGCGAGTGGGCGGTGTCTGTCTGGGAGCCGTGGCCCTGCGGCCCACGGGGCTTGCCGCGCCAGCCGAAGGCGCCCCACCGCAGCGGCCCAACATCATCTTCATCCTGGCCGACGACCTCGGCTACGGCGACCTCGGCTGCTACGGGGCGACGAAGATCAAGACGCCCAACTGCGACAAGCTGGCGGCACAGGGGGTCCGCTTCACCGACGCGCATTCGCCCTCCGCCGTCTGCACGCCGACCCGCTACGCCTTCATGACCGGCGAATACGCCTGGCGCAAGCGGGGCACCGGCATCCTCCCCGGCATCGCCGCGCTCATCATCGAGCCGGGGCGCCTCACCGTGCCCGCCTTGCTCCAGAAGGCCGGCTATGCCACGGGCGTCGTCGGCAAGTGGCACCTGGGCCTGGGGCCAACGGCCCCGACCGACTACAATGGCGAGATCAAGCCCGGCCCGCTCGAAGTCGGCTTCGACTACGCCTGGATTATCCCCGCCACCGGCGACCGCACGCCGTGCGTGTGGGTCGAGAACCACCGCGTGGCCGGACTTGACCCGAAGGACCCCATCCAACTGGACTACTCGGTGAAGCGCGGCGAGCCGAAGTCGTTCGTCAACGGCATCCCCCGCATCGGCGGCCAGACCGGCGGCAAGGCCGCGCTCTGGAAGGACGACGAGATCGCCGACACCGTGGCCAAGAAGGCTGAGGCGTTCATCGAGAAGAACAAGGACAAGCCCTTCTTCCTCTACCTCGCCACCCACGACATCCACGTGCCGCGCGTGCCGCACGCCCGCTTCCGAGGCACCAGCCAGGCCGGCGTGCGGGGCGACACGGTTCACTCCTTCGATTGGACCATCGGCCAGGTGCTAGCCACGCTCGACCGCCTGAAGCTCGCCGACAACACGCTGGTCATCGTCACCAGCGACAACGGCGGCGTCCTCGACACCAACGGCCCCGACCACGTGAACTCGGGCACCGTGGAGACGAACAACGGCCATCCCCACAGCGGCCCGCTGCGCGCCGGCAAGGGCAGCGCCTACGAGGGCGGCACGCGCGTCCCCTTCGTCGTCCGCTGGCCTGCCCGCATCAAGGGCGGCGTTCCCCCCTCTCCCTTGGGGAGAGGGCAGGGTGAGGGTGCTTCTCCCCCCTCTCCCACGGGGAGAGGGCAGGGTGAGGGTGCCTCCTCAGGGGAGCTGCTCTGCCACGTGGACATGCTGGCCACCTTCGCGGCGTTGACTGGGCAGACGCTCCCCGCCGACGCGGCGCCCGACAGCTTCAACGTCCTGCCCGCCCTCCTCGGCGAGAAGCCCGACCCGCCCTGCCGCGACCACCTGGTCGAGCACGGCAACGTCCTGGCGATACGGAAGGGCCAGTGGAAGCTCATCCCCCGTGGCCCGGCCGGCAAGGGGAAGAAGGGCCCGGCCGGCGGGCCGGAACTCTACAACCTGGCTGACGACCTCGGCGAGACCAAGAACCTCGCCGGCCAGCACCCAGACGTCGTCAAGGAGATGTCCGACCTCCTCGACCGAGTTCGCGACCGCGGCCGCAGCAGGCCATGAGTTCTGCCAGGAGGGGGGCTCCGGGCCGTCGCGCAGGAGGGATGCAATAACGGGTTTGCGCGCGGGAGGGGGCGTTCCTGTTTGTAGTTCGGCCTTCAGGCGGTCTTGGCCGCTGCCACGCGGGACAGGAGAACCGCGTAAACGCCGAACTACGAACCAACATGGGCGGCGCGCAAATCCGCCATTGCACCCGCGCGGGAGTTGGCTCTTGACTCTCTGCCAACCGGGCGTGTAGGATGAGGCCAGGGCCAGCCCCTCAGCATCCTTGCCTCTCGGCGCGGGCGAGCGGTTCTCGTCCTCCGCTTGGCCCTGTCCACACGGAGTTGGAGTAGGGGGCGATAATTGATATTTGAAGATTTGACACCATCGTCAGCACCATCGTCCGTCGTCTGCTGGCCCGGCCCTTGAGCCTACGTGAGGCCCATTCTTGTCTTGTCATCGCCAGTGAGGTCGCCCCGAGCGATCTTGCGGAACGTCTCGGTGAAGCCGAACGACGCGTCACCTGTTCTCAGGAACACGTACCGCACGGAGTCCTCCGTGCCGGTGTAGAACTTGCCTTCGGACTTCTCACCCCCAAAGGATAGGATCTTGACCAACGTGCGCATCTTGCTGCCCCGAGTGTGGAACTGCCTGGGACCGCCGTCGAGTTGGCAGCCGACAACGCCGTTCGCCGTCGTGTACGTGGTACAGAAGGTCGGGTCGTAGTACGTCGTGCCGATCCTCACGAACCAGTGCTCTGAAAAGAGGCAACGACGCACGTCAGCGACGCTCCGTCTCACCGTGCACACGTTGCCGACAACATGGCCATCGAAGCACGTCAGGCCGGGACGGGTAACGAAGTGCCTGGGGTCACAGTCCCGATTGCTGATCGCCAACGGGAATGGACTGACGTGGAGCACGTCAACGAAGTACTTCCTCACCACCTCAACGAACAGCCCAGTCAGCCTGCCGCAGTTGAACCCCCACGGCTGCGCGTCGTCAGAGGCCAAGATCAGATTCACGTCGATCCCCGGGGAACTCGCCGCGTAGCTCCATGCCCTCTTCGCCTGATCGCAGAAGCTGTTGAAGATGTCGGTGACGATCTGCTGATGAGTGCCTGTCGTGTTGATCGGGTGATTCGGATTGTTGCGGATGAACTGCTCGACGGTCGCCATGACAGAAGCCTCCAGGGATTGGGCTCGCGGCGCCAGGCCGCCACGGCGGGGGCCACGCCTCGAGCCCTAGAGTAACCGACGCTTCCACAACCAAGCCGACGCGAGTCCGAGACACTGGGTAGCGGGCTCGGGTCTGAGCAAGGTGGTCCTATGATATGCCGGCGCCGGCAAGCTGTCAAGCACGAGAGGGAGTGTCAGATCTTGAGGGAGTGTCAGTATCAATTATTCGCAGGAGGGGGCTCCGGGGCGTCGAGCGGGAGTTGGCCCTTGACTCTCTGCCAACCGGGGGTGTAGGATGAGGCCAGCGACAGCTCCTCAGCATCCCTGCCTGTCGGCGCGGGCGAGCGGGCCTCGCCCTCCCCGTCGCCCAGGCCACAGGGAGTTGGAGTAGGGGGCGGCAACTGGTATCTGAAGATCTGAAACCGCCTTCCTAGAACGAAGTGAGCAGCAAAGAATGCCAAGCAAGCCGTTGAATCGAAGCCTGCACGACGCCAGGGCGACCAAGCAGGACGAGTTCTACACCCAACTCTCCGACATCGAGAAGGAACTGCGGCACTACACGGCCCACTTCAACGGCAAGACCGTCCTCTGCAACTGCGACGATCCCAAGGTCAGCAATTTCTTCCACTACTTCGCCTACAACTTCCAGAAGCTGAAGCTGAAAAAGCTGATCACTACCTGCTACAAGAACCGGGACCCCGAGCTCTTCAGCAAGCACAAATCCAAGCTCGGCGTCTATCTCGTCTACGAGGGCGAACGCACCGCCGGCGGCCGCGTTCCGACCGCAGATCGGATCGGCGTTTACACCCTGGATGGCGATGGCGACTTCCGCAGCGGGGAATGCACTGCACTTTTGAAACAGGCGGACATCGTCGTCACCAATCCGCCGTTTTCGTTGTTTCGGGAGTACGTTGAGCAGTTGATGAAGTACAAAAGCCGCTTCAGGGTTCTTTGTGGGTAGCCCCCAGGGGTTGTGGTGACGGGGTTCACGTCGCTGGGACCGGATAGAGGTTGAGGCCGCCGCAGTGGAAGTAGATGGCCGTCTGGTAGTGCTCGCGGTTG
>VGYV01000252.1 GCA_016872855.1 Planctomycetota bacterium | reverse complement strand
GGAGGTCTGGTCACTTCTTCGCCACCTCTCCCCCCGGTCGATCAAAGACAGAACAGAAGAGATCTGATCTTGAAGACCGACCGGGACATCATACCAGGAATTGGGGACAGGGGAATAGGGCGTGTTGCCCAGACCCCCTCCAAGCGAACAGACCCGCTCGGAGTCCCGCCTCTAGATAACTCGCCACGATTCTCGCTCGTTGTAGCCACAAGCGTCCCGCTTGTGGAAACGCCGCGCGCGGCCTCTAGTCTCTTGTGCGCCAGGGCAAGCCACGTCCCGCTCAGGGGAGTCCGCCCCTCCGGGGCGGAAACCCCCTTCCGCGTCGGAGACGCGGACTCCCCGCTCAGGGGAGTCCGCCCCTCCGGGGCGGAAACCCTCTTGCGCGTCGGAGACGCGGACTCCCCGCTCAGGGGAGTCCGCCCCTCCGGGGCGGAAACCCCCTTCCGCGTCGGAGACGCGGACTCCCCGCTCCGCAGCGGAGCGGCGGGCCACCTCCCCAGGCCACGGAAACGGGAAGGTCTCAAAGTGGGACCTCGAGTGCCAGAGGGGGGAGTTGGCATTCTTGGTGGCATTCCTGGCCTCGGCCACAGGACCGCCTTGGGGGCTTCGGGCGCGTTGGGGCCGGCGCACAGGTCAGCGTAAGCGACGGGCGTGCAAGGGGTTGCGGTTTCTTGCGATTCTTGTGGATTTCCACCCGCCCATGGCAGGGGGGCAGATTCGTTGTACTGGGGGGAGAGAGAGCGCGCGCCGCGAAGGCCCAGATCAGCAGCAGATCGGCACCAGGCAGCACGTGGTTCGGGCGGCCGAGCGGCAAGACGGCGGTGGTGAGGTGGGGGGGAGGGGGCAGGGGCCGTGTGGCGCAAACGTGAGCGACTCTGGCAAACACTGGCCGACTCTGGGGCCGGACGCGGCGGATCGGCCGATCCGCAATTGAGCGAGTCTGCGCGACACTGCGCGACTCTGGGTGAGGGGCATTGGACGACACACAGTTGCGGGCATCAGGGGCTTGACGGCGGGGGCGGGGAGGGCGACGCGGGGGGGCACGTGACGTGTCCATTTGGCCCTTGTTGGGGGATGCGGAGATGAGCGGGACGAGTCGTCGGGCGTTTCTGGCGGCGAGCGGGGCGGTCGCGCTCGCGGCCAAAGGGCGGGCGCTGGGGGCCGAGGCGGCGACCAAGTGGCCGCTGAAGCTGTCCACTTCGTCTAACCACTTTCGCGGGTTGACTTTAGAAGAATCCTGCGAGCGGATTGGCAAGCTCGGCTTCGAGGCCATTGACATCTGGTCGGCCTTCCAGGGCTGCAAGCATCTGGACGACGCGAAGGAGCGGCTGAAGGCCGAAGGGCTGAAGGAGCTGCTGGCGAAGCACAACCTAAAGCTATTCGCATTCTCGGTTTACGTCGGCGGCTACGCCCGATACGCCGAGTTCCTGGGCCAGTGCGGCGGCGGCGTGGCCGTGCAGGGCAGCGGCGGGGGAGCGAAGCCCGAGGAACTGACGGCGCGGATGAAGAAGTTCATCGAGGGCTGCAAGCCGCTGGCCGAGTTGGCCGAGAAGCACAATTCGCGGGTCGCCTTCGAGAATCACGGCGGGTCGCTCCTGTGCACGATTGACTCGATGAAGGCGTTCGTTGACTGTAACTCCAACCCGCGCTTAGGGATAGCACTTGCGCCGTACCACGTCCAGGCGGGGAAGATGTCGGTGGAGGAGGCGATTCGGGCCTGCGGGAAGCAACTGCTCTTCTTCTACGCCTGGCAGCACGCTGGCGGAGTGAACGAGTTGCCTGGCCACGGGCCGACCGATTGCGTGCCCTGGCTCAATGCCCTGGCCGAGGTGGGCTACGGTGGATACTGTAACCTCTTCACCCACCATCACATGGAACCCGACGCGATGTCGGCGGCTCTGGCCAAGTCGCGCGACTATGTGAAGGACTGCTACGCGAAGGCGATGGGATGAGAGGGGGTCGGCCCCGCCCGCCGCGTGGTTCGCCCCCCCGCCGCGCGCTCCCGCGCCACCGAAACCCCATAGGCCGCGCCGCCCGAACGGGGTAGGGCGCGCATACTTGCACGCGGAACCCCCGGTGGGGTGGGGCACGCCCACTCGTTTCGCGTGCAGGTATGCACGCCCTACCAATACTATTGCTGCGTGGGCTTTCGTCGCCGGCGGGCGAGGGCCGCCAAGCCGCCCAGGAGGAGGGCAATCGTGGCGGGCTCGGGGATGGCGGCATTGAACTGGAACACAGTGCCCGTGAGGTTGAACGTGAACGTCGCGCCCTCCTCACCGAAGGCCGCGCCCTGGTCGGTGGTGAGGGTGAGAATGGCCGACTTCGGCCCGTCCGGCCCCTGGGCCGAGAAGCTGATGTCGAAGAAGCTCACCGGGTCCCCCCCGTTCAGCACCATTCCTTCCGTGAAGCCGGCGATGTCGAACATCAAGGCGTCTGGGCCGGTGATGTCCGCCGTCAGAAGCGACAGCGCCGTCAGAAGCGGGTTCCCCCCGTTTGGGTCGGTGGTCGCGTTGCTCACGGCGAGCGGTCGGAGGGCGTTGCCGCCGATGATGACCGCCCCGAAGTCAATCGTGGCCCCGGGCGGGGTCGAGCTGGCGAACACCGGCCCCACGCCGGTGCCAGTGATGAGCTGGTCGAGTATCTGCGGCAGGTTCCGCCCGTCGTCGCTGCCGTTGTCGAAGTCCGCGCGGACCGTCGCCTGCTGCGCCCCGTGGGCGGTGGGGGTATAGGTGTAGGTATAGGTCTGAGAGATGCCGTCGGCGAGGTCCACCGGCGTGCCGCCGGTGAACTCGGGCGGGCTGCCGGCAAGGAGTGCAATGTCGCCGCGCAGGTTGCTCACCCCGCCGAGGCCCGAGAGATTGCCATCGCCCTGATTCGTCACCCGAATCTGCGCCGCGCCGCTCGTCCCGATCCGCACCAGCCCGGCATTGTTGAGCAGCACCGTCTGCTGCTGCGGTGCCACGCCCCTGCCAGAGAAGGTGATCGTGGCATTCTGGCCAGAGATGCCGCCATCGCTTGTGATGGTAACAGCCAGGCTGTCACTGCCGCGGGCGCCGGGGGTATAGGTGTAATCGCGGCTCGTGCCCGCGCCTTGAGCGAGCGAGAAGCCTTGGGTGCTCCCCGGCGCAAACTCCCCGCCAGCCGCGGGGAAGTTCCCGGCGAGTGTCGTGTAGAGATCGCCCGTATTCGACACCGACAGCGACTGCGTGCCCGAATTGCCAACGAGGACATTCCCGAAGTTCAGCGTCCCCCCATTGCCCGGCGTGCTGCTCAGCGTCGCCACCCGCATGCTGGCGATCCAGCCTTCCCATTGGCCACTGGGGTTCCTGCCACTGCCAACAATGACCTTCCCGTCGCCCGATACACCACGTGCTTCGCGGAGTACCCACGTTCCCAGGGAACCGCCAAGACCGAAGTCGCTGACCAGTATGTCGCGGACGGTTCGCATGCCATCTGCCGCGGTCCATCGGAATGCCTCGTCGCCCGAGGCCGAGTTGCTCCGTCCCACGACCACGGAACCGTCAGAAGAGACCGCATAGGCACTGCTCGAGAAATCCCCGCCCGCCAGGTCCACGAGGCCCACCATGCCCGCGGCCTGGGTCCACCGGAACGCCTCATAAAAACCGCCCGAAGTGGCTGACCTACCCTCGCCCACGACTACGGAGCCGTCCGATGAGACACCGTAGGCAGAGCTCTCGAACGAGCCCCCCGGCAGGTCTCCGAGGCCCACCATGCCCCCGGCCTGAGTCCAGCGGAAAGCTTCGCGGCCGGAGGCCGAGTTGCCGTAGCCCACGAGGACAGAACCATCAGAGGAGATACCACGCGCAGCGCTGTTGAATGATCCTCCCGCAAGATCGCCAAGCCCTACCATGCCCCCCGCCTGGGTCCAACGGAATGCCTCGTTGCCCGAGTCCGAGGTGCCCTCGCCAGCGAGCACGGAGCCGTCTGATGAGGCAGCCCATGCGCGGCTGCCCAAGAAGGCGCCCCCGCCGGGGAGGTCGCCGATCCCCACCATGCCCCCGACCTGGGTCCATCGGAAGGCCTCGTAGCCCAATGGCTGGTTGCCGTTTCCTAAGACCACAGACCCGTCCGAATTCGCGCCAAAGGCCATGCTCGCAGGCGCCCCGCCAGGGAAATCGCCAAGCCCCACCATGCCCCCGGCCTGCGTCCACCGGAACGCCTCAAATATGTACGCCGATTCGCTCCAACCCGCAACGACCAAGCCGTCTGAAGATATACCGTAAACCTGGCTGTTGAATGACCCTCCCGGAATGTCTCCGAGGCCCTGGAAGAAGGGGGCGGCGGCGGCCCAGGGGGCCGCGGCGGCGAGGGCGATCGCCAGAAGGCAAGCCAGCAAAGTGAGTCTTGAACCCGCGCCATGGGCCATCGTTAGGTCCTCCTCGACGCGCTTCCCGGATGCACGTCCCAGATGGCTTGCCCGATTGTGTACATTGGGGGCGGCCTTGTCAAGCGCACTTTGCGGAAAAATGCGCGGGGCGGGGAGCGGGGGGAAGAGAGGGACAAAAGGGACAGAAGGGACATAAGGGACATGTCGGGCGCGGGCGGCGGGGAGCGGGGGTGTCGCTTGTGTCGCTTTTGTCCCTTTTGTCGCTTGAGTGCCGAAGGAAAGGATCGTAGGGCGTGCATACTTGCACGCGGAACGATGGGGCGTGTGCCCGCCGCTTCGGGGATTCCGCGTGCAGGTATGCACGCCCTACCGACGGGCTGAAGCCCGCACTCCGAACAGATGGTCCGTCGGGCATCATCGGCGGGCGAGCTCGGCGGAGAGGTCGAGGTAGCGCTTGATGGCGGGGGGCGGGACGCTCCACGGGATGTGGTTGCCGATGCACATGAACATCGTGTTGTAGAAGCCGCACGAGGCGGTGGAGCCTTCGGGCGCGCGGTCGCCGTGCTCGGCGGGGTAGTGCTTGCGATAGGCTTCGTAGAGCTTCGCCTCGTCCGAGTAGTCGCGGCTCTCCACCACCGGTATCTTCGCAAAGTCGGCCGCACGCTCCAGCGGCGAGAAAGCGAACACGTCGTCGGCGGTCTTGAACTTGCAGCCCCAGTCCCAGATGCTCGTCTCGCCATCGCCCCAACGGACGCGGTGGTAGCCCTCCTTGTCGGTTGCCGAGCTTTCGCCCGTGAGGTTGAGCTTGGGACGGGGCTTCGGCTCGTCGGTCGCCGGAATGCCCAGCTCAAGTTGCGGATACAACTCCCTCAGCTTCTCTCGGCACAGCTTCGGGTGCTCGTAGTAGTCAATCCCCGTGAGATAGGTCTCCGCGTCGGGGCACGACCAGTGCTCCCAATGGGGAATCCGCTTCGGGGCCAAGCCCATGAAGGCCAGGTACTTCTCGCTATAGTCCATTGGGTGGGCACTGCTTTCTGCGGCGGATGCGGTAGCGGGCGAGGCGTTCGCGGACGGTGAAGCCGATCGGCGTCTTCGGCGGGTCGGGTGGCGGGGCCATGAGCTTCTTGAGTTCGGCCAGGATGAGGGCGATGGCCTCCTCGTGGTCGTCGAGGCGCTCGGTGAGCTTGCGTTCCAGTTCGGCCAGCTTGGCGGCCAGCTCGCGGGTCTGGACGAGTGCCTCGCGCATCTTGACGAAGGCGCGGACGACGAATACGCTCATCCGCACGGCCTCGGGGCTGTTGAGCACCGTCGCGGCCATGATCGCCCCGTGCTCCGTGAACGCGAAGGGCAGATGCCGCCGCCCGCCGCGGCCTCTTGAAGTCGCAAATTGCGACCTCAAAGCTGTAACCTCTTGTGGGACAAGCACTTGCGCGTTTGAGGTCACAATCTGTGACCTCAAAGCCGGAACTTCTTCTGGCGCAAGCACTTGTGCGTTTGGGACCACAAGTTGTGATCTCAATCCCAGCGTCTCCTCGAGCGTGAGTTGGAACGCGAAGTCCCGGGGGAACCGATCGGGGTGGCGCTTGATCTGCTGGTTGAGTTGCTTCGTCGTCACCCTGTACAGCGCGGCCAGGTCGCTGTCGAGGATGACCTTGTGGCCGCGGACGGTGAGGATGATGGATTCGACCTGGGCGTCGGGGAGGGCGATTTCGTACTTTGCCATGAGGAGCCTTTCAGGATAGGGGCTAGGCCCCACAGTGTAGCGTCCGCATGCGGCGAGTCAAGCTTGACTCATCTCTCGACGGGCCGTATAGTGCAGCCGTCCGATGGCGTAAGGAGCAGCCACGGGATGGATGCCGACCGGCCCCACACGACCGCGGAGCCCGCCGAGCCGTGCTCGGTGACGCTGCGCTCGATCTGCATCGGCGCCGCGCTGATCCCCATCACGTGCATGTGGCTCATCCAGTCGGAAATCCTCTGGTACTCATCCCAGCCCACCACCGTCTCCCTCATGCCCCACGTCGTCTTCATGCTCTTCCTGCTCACGGTGGGCAACCTGGCGGTGAAGCGGTGGTGGCCGCGGGCGGCGCTGAACCCCGGCGAACTGCTCACGGTCTACGTGATGCTGGCCATCGGCTCGGTGGTCTGTGGGCACGACAGCATCGAGATTCTGGTCTCGATGATCTCGCATCCCTACTGGGGCGCGACGCCCGAGAACGGCTGGGAGAAGTTCCACCCCTACCTGCCCAAGTTCGTGGTGCTGAACGCGCCCGACATCGTGCGCGGCTACTACCAGGGCGGCTCGACGATGTACGACTGGCGTGTCATCCTGGCCTGGGGCCGTCCCATGCTCTGGTGGGCGGGCTTCATCTTCGCACTCGTCAGCTCGCTCTTCCTCATCAACGTCCTCCTCCGGAAGCAGTGGACAGAGAACGAGAAGCTGTCGTACCCCGTCATCCAGATACCG
Source organism: Planctomycetota bacterium (assembly GCA_016872855.1). Lineage (GTDB taxonomy): Bacteria > Planctomycetota > PUPC01 > DSUN01 > DSUN01 > DSUN01. The sequence continues at coordinate 4,580 of VGYV01000252.1, read as the reverse complement.
CTGCTCGTGACGACTCAGACGCGGCGGCTGTTCTCGAACCGCCTGCTCTGGTACGGCTTCGCCCTGGCCGCGGGGATTGACTTCCTGAACGGCCTGAGCCACCTCTATCCCGCCGTGCCGCGCATCCCGGTCGTCCACATTGACAACCTGGGACGCTACTTCACCGAGCGTCCCTGGAGTGCCGTCGGCTGGGTGCCGGTGAGCCTCTACCCCTTCGCCATTGGCGTGTGCTTCTTCCTGCCGCTGGACCTGGCGTTCTCGTGCTGGTTCTTCTACGTCTTCTGGAAGGCCCAATACGTATTGACTAGCGCCTTCGGCATCGCGGTTCCTGGCTTCCCGTTCGTCAGGGAGCAGACGGCTGGCGGCTACCTGGCCCTCTGCCTCGTCGCCCTGTGGGTGAGCCGCCGCTACCTGAAGGACCTCTTCCAGCACCTGTTCGGCCGCAAGGAGCTGGACGACTCGCGCGAGGCATTGCCCTACCGCGTGGCAGCGGTGCTGCTGCTCGTGTGCCTGATCTACATCGGGGCTTTCCTCGTCGGGTTGGGCATGGGGCTGGAGATCGCCGTCCTCTTCCTCATCCTCTACCTCGCGATTGCGGTGGCGATTGCGCGAATGCGGGCCGAGCTGGGGCCGCCAGCCCACGACCTGCACTACGCCGGTCCCGACCAGATGCTCCCGCGGTTCTTCGGGATGCGACAGGAGGGAGCCACTGGGCCTGGCCTCCTCGGGCCTCTCACGCTCACGGCGCTGACGATGACGTGGTTCTTCAACCGCGCCTATCGCGGCCACGCCATCGCCCCGTCGCTTGAGGGCTTCAAGATCGCCCAGGAGACCCGCATGTCGGCCCGCCGCATGCTCATCGCCATGCTCGTCGCCCTGGCCATTGGCATCTTCGGCGGCTTCTGGGCCATGCTCCACGTCGGCTACAAGTACGGCATGGAGGCCAGCGCGATTGGGCCGGGGGCCTACTTCGGCCGCGAGCCCTACGGGCGCCACCTGCACCGCTGGATCACCAGCCCGGAGCCGGCGGACGTCAACGCCACGATTGCCACGGGCGTGGGCGTGGCCGGCGCCCTGGCGCTGGCGGCAATGCGCATGCGCTTCGCCTGGTGGCCATTCCATCCCGTCGGCTACGCCGTGTCGGGCAGTTGGTCCATGGACCAGCTCTGGTTCCCCATCTTCGTCAGTTGGCTCCTCAAATGGGTGATCATGCACTACGGCGGCGCCAAGGCCTATCGCCGCGCCGTGCCATTCTTCATCGGACTCGTTCTCGGAGAGTTCCTGGTCGGGTGCCTGTGGGATATCCATGGCATCCTGGCGGGCGTGGACCCGTACAGCTACTGGCCGTACTGAGGTAGGAGTCTGGCCCTCACGCAATCGTCCTCGTCCTTCGTCCCTCGTCCTCGTCCTCGCTCTTCCTCTTCTGGGGAAATGCGCCATGAAACCCATGTTCGACCACGAGAAGCTCCAGGTCTACCAGCTCGAGCTCCAGTTCATCACTTGGGCAACGAAGCTGATGGCAGAGGTGATGGCCTCCGGTGTGCCTCGAGTTGCAGAGACGTGTGACCACCTGGACCGGGCCAGCCTCTCAGCTCTGTTCAACACGGCGGAGGGGAATGGCAAGCGCCGACGGCAGGTCAGGGTGCGTTACTTCGACGACGCCCGCGGCTCCGTGATGGAGTGTGCTTCGTGTCTCGATGCGTTGGTCGCAAAGGGGGCGACTACACAGGAGCGAATCATCGAGGGGAAGGATATGCTCGTGCGCGAGTACTCGATGCTGACAAGGCTCGTCCAGCGCTTCTCGGACGATGAGTGCGTTCACGAGGACGAGGTCGCGTACGGGGGCCGCACCGTGGTCGAGGGGAGCGAGAACGAGGACGAGGGACGAGGACGAGGACGATTGGGGAAGAGGGGGAGTCGAGGACGAGGGACGAGGACGAGGGACGAGGACGAGTGACAGATGCGTCACGCGCTGTGGGTCATGTTCGGCGTCTCCGCCTGCGCTGGAACCGTGTGGCTCTCGGCGCTGATGAGCAATCCCACGCTCGTGGACCCCGGCCAACAGAAGAAGCAGGTGAGGGACTACCGGGCCGTGGCCCGGAGCGTGGACGACGCCAGGCTGCGCGCTACGATCGAGGAGCTGAGCTCCCTCGGCTCCCGTGTCACTGGCTATCCCGGCGCGCGAAGGGCCGCCGACTGGATTGCCGCCGCATTCCGCGAGATCGGCCTCGAAAACGTGCGGCAGGAGTCGTTTCGCGTCGCCGTGCCGATGGACCGCGCGGCATCGCTGGCCATCGAGGGCGTCTCCGAGCCCATCCGCCTCGCCTGCCTGTGGCCCAACCTGGTTCGCACGCCCACCGTGCCGCCGGAAGGTGTCAAGGGGCCGCTCCTCTACGCAGGCGACGCCCAGCCCGCGGGCTTCGACGGCAAGCCCGTCGAGGGGGCAATCGTGCTCCTCGACTTCGACTGCAAGACCGACTGGCTCAACGCCTTCCTCCTCGGGGCGAAGGCCGTGGTCTTCATCGAGCCGGCGGCGCCGATGCGGCCCGAGGCCGAGGCCAAGTTCCTCACCGTGCCCGCCGACTGCCCCCGCTTCTGGATTTCCCGCCACGACGCCGACCTGGTTCGTGACCTCGTTTGGAGTGCGGGCTTCAGCCCGTATGCCGACGGACGGCCTGAAGGCCGCACTCCAAACGCGGACGGACGGCCTGAAGGCCGCGATACGAACGCGGGCACCGTCCGTCTGGCTACCATCACTGCGCGGATGGACTGGGAGAACGCTGAAGCGGCCAACGTCCTCGCCGAGCTGCCCGGCACCGAGCCGAAGTGCGAGGATGTTGTCGTTTTCAGCGCCTACTACGACTCGATGTCGGTCGTCCCCGCCTTGTCGCCTGGGGCGGAGCAGGCATGCTCGATTGCCGCGCTGCTGGAGCTGGCCCGTACGCTCAAGCAGCACCCGCTTCAGCGGCGGGCTGTGTTCCTGGCCACGGCGGGCCACGGCCAGGCGATGGCAGGCATGCGGCACTTCGTTCGCCGGCACCTCGTAGACCGCGACTCCGTCGCGGATGCCGCCGCGGAGCGGCGGGCTACGGTGGGCCGCGACTCCGTCGCGGATGCCGCCGCGGAGCGGCGGGCCACTAGGTTACCTGGCGTCGCCGCCTTTGTGGCGCTCGACTTGTCGAGCCACAGCCATCGCCTGGGGCTGTTCTTCCAGGGCTACGCCGTCGAGCAGGGGGGCACCCTTCAGCCCTGGTTCTCCCACCTCGGTCGCGCCTGGGACCGCTGGGCCACCGAGGCGGGCAAGGCGCTCGGACGCGACCCCGCCTCCGCCTTCGCCGACTGCATCAACTCGGCCCACGGAAAGAACTGGCAGACCCATCTCGGCGCACGCATCGGCTTCGAGGGCGAGCTCGCCACACTCGCGGGCCACGTCGGTCTCACCTTCGCCACGACCGACGACGCCCGCTTCGCCATTGACACCCCGCTCGACACGCCTGACCGCGTGTCGCTGCCCGGCCTCGCCGCCCAGGTGCGGCTCCTGTGTTGCACGGTGCCCAACCTCTTCAACACCGCCGGCCCCTTCATCCGCAAGCCGCCCGACAGCCGCTGGACCCGCCTCGACGCCCGCGCCGTCGAGTTCAACTTCCAGAAGGACTACTTGCCGAACGAGCCGCTGCCCGGGGCACTTGTCGTTGTGCAGGAGAAGGTGCCGAAGAAATCGCTCTGCGGCGTCCGCGGCGAGCCGGTCCTGATCGCCGACGAGCATGGCACCGTGGCCTTCGAGGGGCCGCCCGAGCGCCGAGCCGTCGGCGCCTGGCGGGCCACGCTCAACCTGGCCGCCTTCCGCCTCGACCCCGACACTGGCCGCGTGACCTATGCGCCCGACCAGGGGCCTGAGGGCGCACGCAACTACCCGCTGGCCGTCGAGATGAACGCCGCGGTGAAGAAGGCCACCATCGTCTGCTTCCCCGCCCGCGCACTCACCATCTACGACCTGGTGGACCAGCGCTACTACGTGCCCTTCGACGCGATCCAGGTGCTAGACGCCGGCACCAACTCCTCACCCATCAACTTCGGCTACCTGCTGCCACGCAACCCAACGTGGGTCTCGACCACCGAGACGTGTGCCGTCATCTTCGCCAAGCCGGGCACGCGCCTCCGCATCCTCATGGGCGCGGGGCTGATCGGCAAGCGGCTCCTCCTCCTCAATGCCTCGAAGGAGCAGCCCCTTGGCACGGGCTTCGTCGTCGGCGAGCAAGGCGGCGACATCCCACACACGCCCCTCCACGCGGCTCGCGACATGTGGCTCCTCGACGATAGGCGCTCCGCCGACTTCCGCGCCCACGGCCTCGAGAACCCGCGCGTCACGCAACTGCACGCCCTGGCCGCCGCGCGCCTGAAGGCCGCCGACGAGGCGCTCGCCAGGCGCGACTACTCCGCCTTCCTCGCCGCCGCACGCGCCGCCTGGGCGCTCGAGGCACGCATCTACCCCGAAGTCCTCGGCACGGCCAACGACGTGGTGAAGGGGCTGCTGTTCTACCTCATCCTCGTCCTGCCCTTCGCCTTCTTCACGGAGCGCT
>VGYV01000251.1 GCA_016872855.1 Planctomycetota bacterium | reverse complement strand
CAGCCCCCAACCCCCGACACCTGCCAGGCACACGGTCAGGGGTCAGATCTAAGGCACACGGTCAGGGGTCAGATCTACATTCTAGATTCCGCTGAAAAACCCCCTACCCCTTCCTCGGTCTTGAGGGAGGTTTGATGGGTGAGGGCTGTGGTTGGCGCACCAGGAGGAGCTGGGAGCGGTCGACGATTTTCCACTGGACGGTCTCGCCCTTCTGGAGGTCGAGAGCGCGTGCGATGGCGACTGGGATGGTGACGAAGGGTCGCTCGTTGTGGCCGCGGCTGCGGATGGCCTGGATTCGGACCTGGTAGCTTGCCATTTGGTGGATTATCCTCTTGACTAAGCCACGATAGTGGGGTATGCTTGGGCAGTGCAGCACATGGGCTGCTGCCGTCAGGAGGTATTATGAGCCTGCCCGCCCCAAAAGTCCAGCGGTCTTTCGCCGACGTGGTGTTCGCGGCCGGGGAACTCTTCCCCGCCGGGGACCGGTATCGTGTGTTCCGCGAGAAGGTGTTGCCGGCTCTCCGCAAGGCTCGGGCCCGCCTGGCGGGGCTCTACTGTGCGGACAACGGCCGGCCAGCAGTCGAGTTGGTGGTGATGCTGGGGGCCAGTGTGCTGCAGTACCTGGAGAAGCTGCCCGACCGTCTCGCGGCCGCGGCGGTGCGGCTGAATCTGGGGTGGAAGTATGCTCTGGACCTGGAGGTGGACTACAAGGGGTTCGACCCCTCGAGTTTGTGCAATTTCCGCAAGCGGTTGGTGAAGCATGAGGAGGAGCGTCTGGCGTTCGACGCGATCCTCGACGGGCTGCGGGAGGCGGGGCTGGTGCGGCGGAAGGTGCGGCAGCGGCTGGACTCGACGCACGTGCTGGGGCTGGTGAGTGCGATGTCGCGGCTGGACGTGGTGTGGCAGACGCTGCGGGGTGCGGTGGAGGCGCTCCGCAAGACGGCAGGGGCGCTGGCCCTGGAGAGCTGGGGCCGCCTGGTGGAGGTCTACGCCGAGACGGAGCCGGACTGGCGGGGCCTGAAGAAGGCGGAACTGGCGGCCAAGTTCCAGCAGGCGGGCCGCGATGCCCACGGGCTCCTCTCGTGGCTGGACGGCCAGAGCTCGCCGCTTCGGGAGCTGGAGGCCGTGGCCCTCCTGCGGCGGGTGTTCGCGGAGCAGTTCGAGGTGGGACCCGACGGCCCCCAACGCCGGGAGGCCGAGCCCTCGGGTGCCGTGAAGAATCCCCACGACCCCGAGGCCCAATGGAGCACGAAGGACCAGGACGGCAAGAAGGCCTGGGTGGGCTACAAGGCCCAGATTGCCGAGACCGTGCCTGACGACGACGAGCCGAAGCCCAAGGGCGAGCCGACCGGGCAATTCCTCACCGACCTCACCACCACGGAGGCCATCGCCAGCGACCTGGACGGCATGGGCCGCAGCCTCAAGGCCCAGGGCGAGGCCGGCCAAGAGCCGCCGCCTGAACTCTACGTGGACGCGGGCTACGTCACCGACGACACCCTCGCACAGGCCAAGGCGGAGGGCCGCGAACTCATCGGCCCCGCACGCCCCTGCCCCCAAAAGGACGGCATGCTCTCCGCCGACCAGTTCGACGTGGACCTCGCCGCACGCCGCGCCACCTGCCCCGCAGGCAAGGCCAGCACCCAGTGCAGCCACATCCACGACGCCGACCAGGGCAGCACCTACTGGCGCTTCGAGTGGGGCGCCCAGTGCGACACATGCGAACTGCGCCCCCGCTGCACCAAGAGCCGCACCGGGCGACGCATCCTCGCCGTCGGCGAACACCACGACCTCCTCCAGGCGCGCCGCCGCGAGATGCAGACCCCCCAATTCCAGCAGCGCATGCACCGCCGAAACGCCATCGAGGGCACCGTCAGCGAACTCGTCCGCCTGGGCCTCCGACGCACCCGCTACAGGGGCCTGGCCAAGACGCGCCTCCACGGCTACCTCGTGGGGGCCGCCTGCAACATCGGCCGCTGGCTACGCCTCGAGGCCTGGCGGCGCCGAAGCACACAGGCGCAGTCCGGCTGAGCAGGCCACCAGAAGGCTCGGGCCACCTCCGGGCAACGAGCCCCGAACCCAAAGGAGCCCCACGATGCCTCCACTGCGAGCATGGCACAGGCCGGCTACCCCCCGCTTGCCTCACTCACGCTCCCCGTGAGGCCGCACGGCTCTTGCCTCAGCCACTTGCGACGCACAAGAGCACGATCTGCACAAGGGGGTCTCTCAGCGGAATCCATTCTACACTGAGCCCTGTGCTCTCCGTGCCCTCTGCGGTGGTTCCCTACGGCCTTGCGGCGGTGAGGGGGCGGAGGGGAGGGGGTGACCTCGATGTCGAGGCGCCCGGCCAGGCGGACCCCACGGGGTCAGAAGTCCCGCCCGGCCAAGAGTTGCCCGAGGAAATCGCGGAGCGCCTTCCCTGTCAGCATCAGTTCCGCATAGTCCTCGCCGGTGAAGGCGACGCCTGCGGTCGTCCGGCCTGTGAGGCCAGGCAAGTAGGGCTGAATGTGCGAGTCGAGGTCGCCGTCCTCCTCGATGTCGGCCAGGATAAGGGCCGCGTAGGCGTCCAGCAGGTCCGTCTCATGCGTCCTGAAGTGCAGGATGAGGTCGGCGCGACCGTCGCCGTTCACATCCTCCGGGGCACCCTGAACCGGCGCTGCTCCGGCGAACCGCACGGTGCTGAGCTCCACCTGCGCAGCGTCCAGGTCGCGGGTGGTCAGGACCGCCACTGGGATGACACCTTGAGAGGCCAGGTTGATCCTTGGCATGGGATCCCCTGGCTTGACTTCGACCAAGGCGCGGACCACGACGGCCCGAAGCTGCACATCGTCGAGGAAGGAGCCGTAGGTGTTGTTGCTGGCCCCGCGGTCGCCAAAGCGGATTTCCGTGCATGTCTCTGTGGCCACGAAGGTCGTCGTGTAGTAGCGCCATCCGCTGTTGCCCGGGAGGGTGGGGTTACCCACCACGACGGCTCCGTTCGAGTCCCGGATTTCCAAGGCGATGGGCTCTGACGGGTAGCCGCCCTTCACGCTCAGGGCCTCGACGCCAAGGACGTTCTCGGTTGCCGCGGTGCCGGGCCGGCCTGCGAAGGCGAAGCTCAGGGTGTAGAGCTGGCCCGGAACGGTGGCGACCTGCTGTGCGACTGTGATGCCGCCGCGTTCGTTGGCGATCCAGCCGCCGTTGGGGCCATTCACGTCGGCATCGAGTTCCAGGTGCTGCGCGCCGTGTGCGGGGCCGCCCAGTATCCCCCGCTGAAGCTCGAAGTTCGGCCCGTCCACAAGGCGCCAGCCGGGAATGGTCCGGAAGATGTCCCAGCCCGCACTGTGAGAAACGCGCGGCTCCTCGAAGCTGCCGTTCACGATGAGGTTCGGAGACAGCGGACCGCCGGGAAGTGGCGTGAGGGGGACGACTCCGATGAAGCCGAACGCCGCGTAGCCGACGACCTCCGTGGTGTGAGACGTCTCCCGGTCCCCCGAGGTCTCCTCCTGAACCCTGATCTCAACGGACCTGCCACCCAGGTTGCGGTGCCGGAGTGATGCGGGGTCCGACCCGTCGAAGGTCTGCATGCACGCGAGTAGCACGGGCGCCGGAGTGAACGGACTGGTGAAGGTCCTTCGATACCAGCGATCCGTCACCTGATCCGGCGTGCGCGCCACTTCGTACCGCCCGGCGGCCAGCGCGCCGCAGCGCGGCTCGATCGCCACGTAGCCGATCACCTCCACTGCGTGAGCCCCGTCGCTTCTCTCCTGTTCCTGAAGGCACACGCTGAACTGATGCCGAGAGACGCCCTGCTGCCGCGTGACGACGGCCTCGCCCCCCCAGGCCGTCTGGCACTGCGTGAGGACCACAGGTGTTGCACCAAAGTCCGTGCGGAAATGCTCGATGTACCAGCGGTGATCGCTCGCGACAGTCCCCGCATCAATCCTGGTGCCGTCCGGCAGGGTGTAGCAGCCGGCCTCGACCACCAGATAGCCGACGGTCTCTGCCGCATGCGCGCCGTCCAGGTAGTCCCACTCGTCAATCTGGATCTGGAAGCTGCTGCCCGTGACATTCCGGATTCGGGCCATCGCCGGGTCAGCGCCCGCATAGGAGAGCGGGACGGTCGTAGCGCCCCCGGAGCTGCACTGTCTGCCACGCGTTTCGGTTTGCCTGGGAAAACGTCACGCGCCCCGTCTCGGCTACCGGGCCGCCCCACAACTTGCCAGCAACCCCCAGGGCGAACAAAGCCAGGACTGCCCTCGAGCACATCGAGCGCGACGCGTCGCGCGGTGGCCTCGGCGGCGGACACGCTGCCGGGCCGCGCCTTTCCCATCGCGCTCCCCTGGCCAGATCCGACCGGTTCCCGACTCGGTTTCCCTGCCGCCCCATGGCCTCTCTCCTCAATGTGAGATGTGCCATCGGAATCCGGCTGGCGCCGCCGCCCGCCGCTGCGCTCTGGCCCGAAGTCTAGCGCCCCGTGCCCCCTGAGTCAAGCGAAGAATCCCGCGTTGCCGGGGACCGGAGTTTCTGGTATAAGAAAAGGGGGGAATGGAGCGCGACGGTGGGCATGACAATCACCGAGAAGATCATCGCGGCACACGTGGGCAAGGAGGCGGTGCGGCCGGGGGAGTTCCACTTCGTGCCCGTGGACGTGGTGATGGCGAACGACATCACGGCGCCGTTAGCCATAGAGCAGTTCGAGCGGACGGGGGCGAAGCGGGTGTTCGATTCCGAACGCATCATCCTCATCCCCGACCACTATGTGCCGAATAAGGACATCAAGGCCGCCGAGCAGGCGAAGTTCCTCCGCGAGTTCGCCCGCCGCCACAATCTGCCCTTCTACTATGAGGTCGGCCGGGCCTGCGTGTGCCACAGCCTAGTGCCCGACGAGGGGCATTGCGTGGCGGGCGACGTGATGGTGGGTGCTGATTCGCATTCCTGCACCAACGGCGCCCTGGGCGCCTTCGCCACGGGCATGGGCTCGACCGACGTGGGCGTGGTCTTTGCCCTCGGCCAGACCTGGCTCAAGGTGCCCCAGAGCATCAAGTTCGTCTACACGGGCAAGCCGACGAGCCGCTGGGTCGGCGGCAAGGACTACATTCTCGCCACAATCGGCCGAATCGGCGTTTCGGGCGCGCTCTACTGCGCGATGGAGTTCACGGGCGAGGCCATCGAGACCCTGCCCATGCACGGGCGACTGACGATGTGCAACATGGCCATCGAGGCGGGCGGCAAGAGCGGCATCGTCGCCCACGACGCCAAGACCGCCGAGTTCCTCGCCGGGCGCTCGCGCCGCCCCTCCCGCATCTACCAGAGCGACCCCGACGCCGAGTACAAGGCCATCGTCGAGATCAACGTGGGCGAGCTGGAACCCCAGGTCGCCTGCCCGCACCTGCCGAGCAACGTCAGGCCCGTGGGCGAACTCGGCGGCGTGCGGATTGACCAGGCGTTCATCGGCTCCTGCACCAACGGCCGCTACGAGGACATCGCCCTCGCCGCCGAGGTGATTCGGGGACGAAGGGTCCACCGCGACGTGCGGCTGATCGTCATCCCGTCGTCCCTTGAGGGCTATCGCCGCTGCATCGCGGAGGGGCTGGACGAGGCGTTCGTCGAGGCGGGGGCGGTCTTCTCGACCCCCACGTGCGGCCCGTGCCTGGGCGGGCACATGGGCGTGCTCGCCTCGGGCGAGACCTGCGTCTCGACCACCAACCGCAACTTCGAGGGGCGCATGGGCCACCTCAAGAGCTTCGTCTACCTGGCTAATCCCGCGGTCGTGGCCGCCTCCGCGGTCCTCGGCCGCATCGCCTCGCCAGAGGAGCTTTGACGGATCAAGAAACGCATCCACAGATTGCACAGATTGACACAGAGAGGAGTGAGTCTGGGGTTCGTAGCCGTTCTGGCTTGCTCCCCTAATCCGTGTTATCCGTGTGATCCGTGGTGCACTCTTCTCTTGTTCGCCGATGAAGAAGGCAACCACGGATGACACCGATGGGCACGGATAGGAGAAGGCCAGTGCCCGGCCCAGTGGCTTGACTTCTCTGTCTTCATCTGTGGAATCTGTGGATGCTTGCTTCGCTTTCTGCCGATTGAGGAAGCCTTGACAATGCCAAGGGCATTCAAGTTCGGGGACGATGTGAACACGGATGCGATCATTCCCGCCCCCTATCTGGTCACCACGGACCCGAAGGAGCTGGGCTCGCATTGCATGGAGGGGAGCGGCCAGCCTGATTTTGCCAAGCGGGTGCGGAAGGGCGACGTGGTGGTGGCGGGGGAGAACTTCGGTTGCGGCTCGTCGCGCGAGCACGCCCCGGTCGCCCTCACGGGAGCGGGCGTGGCGTGCGTCATCGCCAGAAGCTTCGCCCGCATCTTCTTTCGCAACGCCATCAACATCGGCCTGCCGCTCCTCGAGTGCCCCGAGGCAGCCGACGCCATCGCCGCCGGCGATGAGGTGCAAGTTGATCTCGCCCGCGGCGTCATCCGCGACCTCACGACTGGCCGCGAGTTCCAGGCCGAGCCGATGCCCGACTTCATGCGTGCCATCTTCGACGCCGGCGGCCTGGTTGAATTCGCCAAGCGACGGCTCCAGAACTTGTGAGGAATGGCCCCAAGCCGGCCGATGGTTGCGACCAGGGAGGATGATTGGATGGTTGGATGACTGGATGATTGTCTGACATCCATCCACCCATCCACTCATCCATTCATCCCCCGTCGAGGGGTGAGCAAGCGCACGAATGATGAAGGACTGATCCGATGCCTATCTACGACTATATCTGTGACGACTGCGGCCACGAGTTCGAGCGTCAGCAGAAGATGAGCGATGGGCCGGTGAAGACCTGCCCTGAGTGCGGGAAGCCGGTGCGACGGGTCATCGGGGCCGTGGCCGGCTTCGTGCGGGGCACGTCCACCCCGTGCGCATCGAGCCCGAGCCCATGCAAGCAACTGGGCCGGTGCGACAAGCGGTCGTGTGAGGTGCTCGAACGGTGAGAGGTCCCGTAGCCCGCCACTCCGTGGCAGAGGATGCCGCCGCGGAGCGGCGGGCCACGCGTAGGAGGCCACGTGCGATGTGGCGGGCGAGCCTGGCCTGTGCTCTCTGGTTGACCACGGCCTTCGCTGCGCAAGTGCCGCGGGAGCAGGTGGAGGCCGATTGGGCGCTTCAGGACGAGTGCCGCATGGCCCTCCTCCTGAAGCCACAGCTTCTGCCGTTCCTTGAGGCCAAGGCTGGCGGGAAGCCCGAGCCGCGGCTCACCGTGCCCAAGGCCGCGGCGCCGAAGATTGACGGCCACCTCTCCGACCCCTGCTGGCCCGCCGCCGCCCGCGTGCCTGGGGCTCCCGCTGAGCACGACTTCCGCCTGTGCCAGGACGGCCAACGGCTCTACGTTGCGGCTTCGTGCCCAGCAGCGGCCGCTCAGGCCCAGGCGGCCGACCCGACCGCCGCCGACGCCGCGGGCGCCGTGGACGGCGTGAAGGATGGCAAGTACGCATTCCACACCGCCCAAGAGCCGAACCCTTGGTGGCAGGTTGACCTCGGCTCGCCCGTGACCATCGGTCGCATTGTGGTCTGGAACCGCCTGGACTACCAGCCCGGCCTCCACAACGCCGACAACCTCCTGATCTTGAGCTCCGACGATGGGCAGCAGTGGACATTGAGGCACGACAACAAGGGCAGGTATTTCGGCGGCGTGGGGAGCAAGGAGCCGCCGCTCGACGTGAAGCTCGATGGGGTCAAGGCGCGCTTCATCAGGCTTCAGGTGAAGAGCGACGCTGCGGTTTACTTCCATCTCGACGAGGCGGAGGTCTACGGCCCCGACGACGCGAAGAAGAACCTCGCTCTCAAGCGCCCGGCGTGCCAGAGCAGCCTGAGCATCTGGTCGAGGGGCGCTAAGCGTCCCGGCGCCGACGGCCTTTTCACAGTGGGCAAAACACGCGTGCGGCTGGCCGGCGATGTGGTGACACTGAACGGCGTGGCAGCGCCGGCAGGGCAGGGGAGTGTGGTGCGGAAGGACGGACGGGTCACGCTTGAGCTTGCATTGCCTCTGAGGGACGCCGGCGACACGTTTGCCCACGCCGGCGGCCAGGTGCGCCTCGGCATCGGGGGCGACTGGCAACTTGTGTGGCACGAGCTGCCGGGCCTCGGCTTCGGCAAGAACCGCGTCCACCTCGAAATCCGCTCCGCCGGGCCGCTCGCCCCGCCCATTGAGCTCACGGCCGAGGCGCTCGTCCTCACCCGCACCCGGCTCGAGAGGCAGACGTTCTTCACGCGCAAGCTCGAAGGCCCGTGGGGAGGCCCCGCCGAGTTCGAGGTCGCCCACGAAGGCCCCGCCGCGATCGTCATCACTGCGCAACAGGCCGGCATCCGACTGTGCGAGGGCAAGGCGTTCTTCATCCATCCCGTCGCCGAAGTGCTTGGGCGAGTGCAACACGTGCCGAGCGACATGCAGAAGCGTGCGGAGGCCCTCGCTGCTCAGGAGAAGGAGAAGGGCTGCGACCCGGCTGCCCGCCGTGCACTATACATTGAGGCACGCTGGCTCGCCCGCGACGCGGCCTTCAAGAACCCGCTCCTGGCCTTCGACAAGCTCTTCTTCATCAAGCGCTTCTGCCAGGAAAGCTATCCCGACGTGTGCCTGAACCACATGCCCTGGGTCTCCCGCCCCGGCGGCGACCTGTGCGTGCTCGATATGAAGACTGGCGAGGTCCGCAATGTCCTCAACGGCCAGCTTGGGCCGGGCCACGTCCACGGCGCCGACCTCTGGTATGACGCCGACCGCGTGGTCTTCGGCTACTCAAAGGCCAAGAGCGAGAAGCCGCCGAACGGCTGGCTGAACCGCGCCGCGAGTTTCCAACTCCGCCGCTCCGAGGAGCCGACCCACATCTTCGAGATCGGCATTGAGCCCTCGACTACGCTCGGGCCAGGCGGCAAGGGGCTCCGCCAGCTCACCAAGGGCGAATGGAGCGACCTCGACCCCACGTATCTGCCCAGCGGCGACATCGCCTTCACCTCCGAGCGCTGCGGCTACTCGCTCCAGTGCAACGAGCTCGACAAGGACGAGACCTCCTGCAACCTCTACGTGATGAAGCCCGACGGCTCGGGCATCCGCCGCCTCACGGTGACGAAGGACGGCGACTATCTGCCGCACACCCTCGGCGACGGCACGATCGGCTACACCCGCTGGGAATACCACGAGCGCGGCTGGGCACACATCCAGTCGCTGTGGTACGTCCGCCCCGATGGCACGGGGGCCGATGCGCTCTTCAAGCAGCACTTCAACGAGCCGTGGGGCGTGGAGGAGGTCCGCTCGATCCCCGGCTCGCACAAGATGGTCGGCATCGCCACCGGCCACCACACCCTCCCCGCCGGGCCGGTCGTGATCCTGGACCCAAAGGCGGGGATCAACAACCCCGATGCAATCCACATCGTCACCCCCGGCATTCTGTCGCCCGAGGGCGGGATGTCGGGCAAGCCCGTGCTCGAGGGGGGCGTGGTGGGGCAGGGGGGCTTCTACATGCAGCCCTGGCCACTCTCCGAGAAGCACTTCCTGGCCGCCTACGCCCACTGCAACGGCCGCACGACCGGCGGCGCGAGCGAGGTGGACCCAACCGGCTACGCGCTCTACCTGATTGACGTTTACGGCACCAAAGAGCTGATTTACCGCGATCCGGCCATCTCCTGCTTTGTGCCGATTCCGCTCGTGCCGCGGCAGAAGCCGCCAGTCCTCGCCGAGAATATTGACCTCACCAAGCCGTATGCCACGTGCGCGGTGAACGACGTGGCCCTCGGCGTGGACGGCGTGGACCCGAAGGCCATCCGCTACATCCGCATCGCCGAGCCGGTCGGCTGGCCCTACTGCAACACCTTCGGCGGCCAGCGCTACGAGCCCGACGTGAAGGGCGTGATGATCAACTGGAACCCCTGCCGCATCATCGGCACGGTGCCCGTCGAGGCCGACGGCTCGGCCTACTTCAAGGTGCCCGTGGACACGGCGGTCTACTACCAGCTCCTCGACGAGAACCACATGGAGCTGCGGCGGATGCGGTCGTTCATCAGCTTCCAGCCTGGCGAGCAGCGCTCCTGCACCGGGTGCCACCACACCTGGGAGAAGGCGCCCCCGTCCGCGGCCACGCCGCTGGCCATGCGCCGCGACCCCGTGGTGCCCACGCCGCCCCCCTGGGGCGGCGACAAGCCCCTCAGCTTCCTCCGCGACGTCCAGCCCGTCTTTGATACGCACTGCGTCGCCTGCCACAGCGGCCTCAAGCCCGCGGGCGGCCACGACTTCTCTGGCGGCCTCACGGCCAGGCACAACCGCGCCTACGACACCATCCTCGCGGCGCGGCTCATTGCCCGCTCGAACGTGGGCGACGACGCCAAGGTGACGCCGCCACTCGCCTTTGGCTCCCACAAGAGCAAGCTCATCGCCGTCCTCCGCAAAGCCCCCCACACCGAGCGTGTGAAGCTGCCGCAGGAGGATTGGCTGCGGCTCGTGACCTGGATTGACGCCAACGGTCCCTACCACGACGGCTTCATCAACAAGCGTTTGCCGCAGCCGCCCTACGACCTCGCCGCCGACCGTGGCCTCGCTCAGCAGGTCGCCGCCGTCCACGCCAAGCGCTGCGCCGCCTGCCACAACCCCGCCGAGGTCTCGCGGCTCGATTGGATTTCACTTCGCGATGCCAAGGCCACCCTCTTCCTCGCGGCGCCGTTGGGGAAGGAGGCCGGCGGCCTCGCCAAGTGCAAACAGCCCCCTTACAAGGACACCACCGACCCCGACTACCAGGCCCTGCTCGGCCACCTCAAAACTGCCCTTCAGAGGGCCTGGGCCGCCCCCCGCCGCGACCTCCATGCCCTCAAAGCCCCAGAGGCCCTCGGCGCGCTCCCGCTGCTCCTCCCCCCACCCCCTGCCCGGTGACGCCCGGGGCGCCACTGTCGCTCACTGTCGCTCAGAGTCGCTCAATATGGCCCATTCGCCGTTTGGCGATTCTCGGCCTTCCGGCTCAGTGTCGGCCAGAGTCGCTCAGTGTCGCTCACTTGCGCGCCCACCACGGCTCGGGGAGGGGGGCGCCCAGCCTGCCCTGCGGGGTGGCATGCGGCGCGCTCTCTCTCCCCCCAGTACAACGAGTCTGCCCGCCCATCATGAGCGGGTGGAATCCAAAAGAATTGCAGAAAGCCGCAACTCCTTGCACGCCCGCTGCTTACGCTACGCTGTGTCCCAGCCCCAACGCGGCCCGGGGACGCGCCAGGACTCTGGCCTGATCTTTGCCCACATCTTCACGTGGCCCCCGGTCAGCCCCCGAAGGGGGTGGTCCAGCCGTAGCCCAGAGCCTGCCCTGAGCGGAGCCGAAGGGGCGACCAACGGGAGCCCTGGGACAAGGCCAACCTGGCATAGAGCCCCCAACGGGGGCGATTCAATCGCCCTGAAACGCCCCCTTCGGGGGCTTATGCCGTGCGGGCGCCCGATCCCAGGGCTCCC
>VGYV01000250.1 GCA_016872855.1 Planctomycetota bacterium | reverse complement strand
CAGGGGGGAACGGCGCGAGCCGACGGATCGGACGGATCAGACGGATCGGGCAGAGCGGACAAAGCGGGGAGGAAAGCAAAGGGGGCCGGGTCATGGGCAAGCTGCGGCCGAGCGGGGGCTACCGCAGTCTGCGGAGCTTTCAGACGGCCACGATCGTCTATGACGGGACGTACTGGTTCTGCGAGCGGTTCCTGGCGTCGAAGCCGCGGCTGAGCGAGCAGATGGTGATGGCGGCGCGGAGCGGTCGGCAGAACATTGCGGAAGGCAGCCGGGCGTCAGCGACGTCGTCGCAGTCGGAGCTGCGGCTGGTGAACGTGGCCCGCTCAAGCCTGGAGGAGCTGCTGCTCGACTACGAGGATTTCCTGCGGCACAGGCGCTGGAGGCAGTGGGGGCCGGAGGACTCCGAGGCGCTGGAGGTGCGGCGGATTGGGCAGGAGCTGGGGCTGCGGGCGGAGCGGACAGATCAGACGGATCGGACGGATCAGACGGATCAGACGAATCGGGCGGATCGCAGGGAGCCGACAAACCGGCCGGATCGCGTGGGCGATGAGGCGCGCTATGCGCTGTACGCGAGATGGCTGGATAGCGAGGACCCGGCGATTCGGGCGAACGCCTTGTTGTGCCTCATCCACCAGGTGAACATGCTGCTGGACCGGCAGATCGAGGCGCTGGAGGAGCGGTTCATTGAGGATGGCGGCTACAGCGAGCACCTGGCGTCCGAGCGGCTGGCCGAGCGCGAGCGGCGGCGGGGAGATGATCGGGCGGATCGGACGGATCGCATCCCGCGATGCCCGCATTGCGGCAAGGCGATGGTGCTGCGTACGGCCCAGAAGGGGAAGCGAGCCGGAAAGCAGTTCTGGGGTTGCTCGGGCTACCCCGGGTGCAAGGGGGTGGTGGACGCTTGACAATGCGAGCATGGTGGGATTCCCGATGGGGACGACGACGAGCACGATTGGTGCCTGCCGTCTGCCGTCTTCCCTCCCATCCGTGCCCATCCGTGCCATCCGTGGTCGAGCTGGTCTTCTCTGCGGCCTCTGGCGGGCGCGAAAGAAGCTGCAAGCTGCAAGCTACAAGCTGCAAGCCACAAGCTCCTTCAGGCAAGATGATTGGGGGGCAAAATCATAGGACGGGCAGACCTGGGTTCGCGTTCCCATCATCTTGCCTAGCATCATTTTGCCTGCACGTCTTCTCTGCTGCCTCTCCTTGCCCCCTCTGCGCCTCTGCGTGAGACGTGGCTTCGGCACGCGAAAGACGCGAAAAGAAAGGCTCACCACAGAGGGCACATCGCGGCAAGCCGCAGCCAAAGACGACAGACGACAGATGACAGACGACAGAGGGCAGAGGACACAGGACAGACGACAGTCGGCACTCGGCAGTCGGCAGTCAAGAATCGTCCTGGTCCTCGTCCTCGAATCTCTTGCTTCCGGACTTCGTGCAGAAAAACAAGATCCTGCGGGTTTGTAGCACAGAGGACACTGAGAAGCCACAGAGAAGAGGATTTGCCCGCGGATTACGCGGATGGGGCGGACGAGGAGGAGGACGTGAGAGGGCGGAGGACAGTGGGCAGTAGGCAGTAGGCAGTAGGCAGTGGTCAGTGGTCAGCAGGCTTCCGCTCCGCGCGCGCTCTTCTCCATTCCCTTACCCCCCTCAGTGTTTCCTCTGTGCGCTCAGGGGTCAGGTGCAGGGGAGCCAGACGCCGCCCTCGCGGGTGCTGCGGTGCTCGGCAAAGATGGTGCGGATGGTGGCGAGGTTGCGTCGGGCGCTGACCAGGGGCTCGCGGCGCTCCTCGATGGCGAGGAGGAAGTCGCCCATCGAGCCTGCGAAGGAGCTGGTGAAGGTGCCGGCCCCGGTGTCGAGCGTCCGCGGGCCGCCGCCGAGGACGAGCGAGTCGAGGGTGAGCTGGGAGTCGAAGTCGAAGACGATGGAGCCCTTGTCGCCGTCAAGGCGGCATCGGACGCCGCCCATCGCGCCCGAGGAGCGGAGGAGTTCGGTGTGGAGGACGTGGCCCGTGAGGCCGGGGCCGAAGTCGTAGAGGACGATGAGGAGGTTGTCGCTGACGAAGTTCTGGCCGCTCATGCGCCCGGTTCGGGCGAGGACGCGGGCGGCGTCGCGGCCGGTCCAGAAGCGGAGCAGGTCGGCGAGATGGGTGTTCCACTGGACGGTGAGGAAGTCGGAGCAGACGGCGTAGAAGTGGTGCTTGGCGAGGTGGACGTCCTGGGTGCCGATGATTTCGATGGCGGCGAGGAATGGGGTGCCGATGAGGCCCTTCTGGACGATGTGGTGTGCGAGGTAGCAGCACTTGCGCCATCTGTAGTTCTGGTGGACGGCGAAGGGGACGCCGGCGTCGGCGGCGATTGCGACGATGCGCTCGGCCTCGCCGAGGGTGCCTGCGAGCGGCTTCTCGGTGGCGATTGGCTTCTTCGCCTCGGCGGCAGCAAGCACCGCTGCCTCGCGGAGCGTGGGATGGGTGAGGAGGTCAATGATCTCGACCTCGGGGTCCGCGACCAGGTCGTGGTAATCCGAGTAGACCTTTGGGATGCCGAACTTCTCGCGTGCGGCCTGCTGCGCGGCCGGGTCGGGGTCGGCGATGGCCACGACGTTCCAGCCGACGCTGCGGTAGGCTGGCACGTGTGCCCCACGGGCGATGCCGCCGAAGCCGATCATCCCGATGCGCCAGTCCCTGCGCTTCGGCATGGGCAGCGCCTCGGGCAGGCCAAGCTCCTTCAGGGTCACGCTCGCCATCGCCATCGCCTTCTCTCCTTCCATCGTCCTTGACCTCGATTCCTGCGGCGCAGGGATTCTACGCAAGAGGGTCGTCGGCCGCAACCGCTGCTTGGTTGATTCCCCTCGCTCCGCCGCTATAATCGAGCAAGCCACCACTGGCAGCAAAGAAGGAGGCAGGCATGCGGCACGCGGCGTTCGCGGCTCTCCTGGGGCTTTCGGCAGCGGCGGGCGAGAGCACTCTCGTCCTCGACGAGGACGGCTACTTCCGGATCTACCACGAGTTCGGCCTCATGCGCATCTCGCCCGATGCCCTCAAGGCCGAGGGCGACAAGCTGTTCGAGAAAGAACGCCTCGCGCGCCTGGAGAAGGGGACGAAGCAGCACCTGAAAGACAAAGGGATTGACTGGGCGCAGGCCGACTGGCGCGACCACGCCTGCGTGCACTTCCGCCGCACGCAACTGGGCGACGACGCGCGGGCCGTGGAGCTGATCCCGACCGTGCCGCCGCCGGCCGACTGGGCGAAGGCGAGCTTCGACGACGCCTCGTGGCTCTGCCAGCGCCTGGGCAAGCTGCCGCCCGAGCGCTACATGGCCGAGGCCTACGAGTTCACCACACACCTCATCCGCGCCTCGTTCCTACGCAGCTACCTCCACGTGCCCGACCCCGCCGCGGCGGGCGAGCTGACGCTCGACCTGGCCTTCCGCGGCGGCGCGAGGGTGCTGGTCAACGGCGTCGAAGTCGCCCGCGCCCATCTGCCGAAGGGTGAGCTCGCCGCTGACACGCCGGCCGAGGACTACCCGCGGGAGGCATACCTGGCCGCAGCCGACGAGGTGCCCGAGGCCCGCTACGCAGGGAACTTCGGCGACATCCGCAGCCCCTGGGACCAGGCGCCGCAGGGCGAGCGCCGCAGGAAGGAGTGGGCAGCCTTCCGCATGGCCGCTTCCCGCCAGGCCATCAACCAGAAGGGCTGGGAGCGCCTCATGGCCCTCCGCGACCGCAAGCTCACCGGGGTGAAGATTCCCGGCAAGCTCCTCCAGAAGGGCACGAACGTGTTGGCCATCGAGCTACGCGGCGCGCGCTTCCACCCGCAAATCCTCGGCGGGGCAGGCGGCCCGCGGGCCGAGAACTGGGACCGCCACGGCGGCACCGAGAACCACACCTGGGACCACTGCCGCCTGCTGTCGGTCCAACTGCGACGCGGGGCAGAGACGCCCCGCCTACAGGGCGGCGGCGTGCTCTCCGCTGTGATGCGCCCCGCAGGCGTCCAGGTGTGGGTGGAAGACATGCACACCCGCGTGTTCTCGCGCGACTTCAGCCCGCCTGGCTGTCCTGTGGGCACGATACGCATCGTGGGCGCGCCGAACGGCACGTTCGGCGCCCAGCTCGTCGTGGGCACAGACCGCGACCTTGCGGGCCTGAGGGTTACGGCGGCAGAGCTGAAGGGCGCCGGCGGCGTGGTCCCTGCCTCGGCCATTCAGGTCTCGCCTCTGAAGGGCTACTCGATCCTCGACCTCCACAAGCTCGGCCACGACCGCTGCCTGGGCATGTACCACTGGCAGTGCCCGATGGCCGTGGTGGCGATCAACCGCTACCAGGTGAAGCTGGCCAATCCACCTGCGAAGGACGAGGCCCGCCGCAAGGCGGAGCAAGAACTCTTCTCCGCCTTCCGCTTCTTCGACCACATCTCCTCGGAGCCTGCCGCCACGGTGCCCGCGGACACCTGCCAGCCCTTCTGGCTCTCGCTGCGGGTCCCGCCCGACGCCAAGCCAGGGCTCTATCGCGGCTCCGTGAGCGTCCAGGCCGAGGGCATGGAGCCTGTGGCCGTTCCCCTCGAGGCCGAGGTCATCGGCTGGCGCATCCCCGGGCCGCTCGAGCTCCAGAGCATCGTGGAGAGCGAGCAGTCGCCCTATGCGCTGGCGAAGTCATACAAGGTCGAGCTGTGGTCGGACGAGCACTGGAAGCTGGTCGAAGCGTCGTTCAGGCAGCTTGCCCGGCTGGGCGCCGACGTGCTGTTCGTGCCCGTCCTCCTGCGGTCGGAGTTCGGGAACCGCGAGGATGCCTCGATGGTCAAGTGGATTCGGTCGCCGGACGGCTCGCTGAGGTTCGACTATGCGGTTCTCGATCGCTACCTCGACCTTGCGATCAAGCACTGTGGCGCGCCGCGGGTCGTCTGCTTCCAGATCATGCACGGCTGCCCGTCCGAGAGCCACGCGGTGAAGATATTCGACGAAGCGGCGGGGAAGGAGGAAACCGTAGAGGTCGGCCCCAACGCAGAGGCGACGCGGCGGCCGCTCTGGCGGGCCTTCGCAACGTCGGCCCGTGACCACATGCGCCAGAAGGGGCCTGAGGACGCGATGTACTGGGGCCACGCCTTCGACATGGTGGTGGACCCCGGCCTCGTGCGGCTGATGGAGGAGTTCACGCCCGGCGTCTACTGGGCCGCAGGCGCGCACGCGCGGAAGCCCGACGCCACGTTCCGCGCCGTCGCACGCTCCTACGGCTCCGACATCACCGACCGCAGCCTGAAGGGCTGGAAGAACCCCTTCATCCACCTTGTGATGCCGCGGACCAACGGCTCGGTCATCTGCGTCGAGGGCACCTCCACCCCCTACACCTACCGCGTCCTGTGCGACCGCGCCATCTACTGCGGCTTCAACGGGGTGGGGCGGATGGGCGCCGACTACTTCGAGAAGACCTGGTTCGACGCCTTCCGCGGCGGCCAGTACCTCCTCGTCGGACGCTCCTGCGTCCAGACCCTCTGGCCCGGCCCGAACGGCGCTGAGACCAGCACCCGCAACGAAGCCATGCTCGAAGGGCTTCAGGAGGCCGAGGCGCGCATCTTCCTCGAACAGTCCCTCGACCGCGGCCTGCTGCCCGCGGAGCTGGCCGCCGAGGTGCAGAAGGTGCTCGACGACCATTTCCGCGCCACGCTCCACATCCCCGGCGGCACCGCGGCCATCACGATGATGGACGTCGCGGGCGACTGGCAGGCCCGCAGCCGAACGCTCTTCGCCACTGCCGCCAAGGCTGCCGAAGCCGTGGGCATTGACGTGGACAAGACCGAGATCGGCGCGGAGAAGATGCAACTCGTCTTCGACGGCCAGGCCCGCGACCTCCACAGCCGCGAAGGCATCCCCCTCCCAGCCCTCGGCAAGGCCCACGTCAGCGTCCGCCTCCGCAACTGGACCAGCAAGCCGCGAGCCTGGAAGGCCGCGGCAAACGAACCGTGGATTCAGCCAGCCAAGGCCGAAGGCACCCTTGCGGGACAGGAGGAGCTGGCCATCACCCTCGATGGCGCGAAACTGGACCCTGGCAAAGTGGTGAAAGGGGCGCTGACGATCACAGACGCCGCCACGGGCCGAAGCCAGGCCGTCGAGATCGCGGCAAAGGTTGAGAAGCCCTTCGACTTCCAGGTGCAGAAGCCCGTCTTCAACGTCACCGCGAGCGAGACGGAGTCGCGCGACTTCCTCCTCGTCAACCGCACGGCGGCAGAGCAGCCCTGGAAGCTGGAAAGCTCAGCACCCTGGATGAAGGTCCAGCCCGCTTCGGGCAAGCTCAAGCCCGGCGCCTCGCTCTTCGTCACCCTCGCGATAGGCGGGGCGTCTCTGCCCCGCGAGGCCGTGACCCTCGACGCCACGCTCCGCCTCGAGGCCGCCGGCGGCGCCTTCAGCGAGGAAGTGGCCTTCAAGACCTTCGTCATCCCGCCCTATCAGCCGCCCGCCAAGCTGCCCGAGGGCCAGCCCGTTCTGCTCGAGGCCGTGAGCAAGGACCTCCTCGTCCGCCACCGCAGCATCTCGTGGTTCAACGAGAAGGAGGCCCACAAGGCGCCCACGTTTGGCCCAACACTCAACGTCTGGCACGGTCTCAAGCCGCTCCAGATCGGCGAGAAGAAGTACGAGCACGGGCTCTGGATCAAGCCGCTCCACGAGACCGTCTACAACATCGAGGGGAAGGGCTTCGCCGCCTTCTCCGCCGAGGTCGGCTGGAACCGCATGGTCACCAAGTCGGACGCCGGCCTGGGCCACACCACGGTGCGGATGAACTTCGAGGTCCACGTGGACGGCAAGGTGGTCGCCCAGAGCGGCCTGATGGCCGCGACCGACCCCGCGCGCCTCCTCGTCGTCGAGGGCCTGGCGGCGGCGAAGGAGCTCAAGCTTGTCAGCCGCACCCACTACAACGCCGACGAACCCCTCGGCCTCGCCTACTGCAACTGGGCCAACCCGACGCTTTACAGGGCGGAGTAGTCCCTGTTGCTGAAAGCCAAGACTGGCTGAAGCCAGGACTCCGAACAGGGGAAGAACCCGTTTGGAGTCCTGCCTTCAGGCAGTCTTCGTTGCGCCAACTGGCTTTCCGCAACAGAAACGAGGTAGTCGGGCTATGGCAGCTTCACGGCCTCTGAGGGTGGCGAGGCGTTGCCGTAGAGGTCGAGGGCGGCGACGGTGACGGGCTTGCCCGCGGCCGCGGCAGGACCCAGGGTGAGTGTCAGGCGGTGGGTCTCCGCCATCAGCCTCGGCTCGCCCCGCGCGCCCACGGTCACTCGATAGAACGCCGTGAGGGTGTTGTCCTCGCTGCGGTTCCAGGAGAGGACGATTTCGCCGCCCTTCCTCTCCGCTTTTAGGCCAGTCACGCGGGCCGGGGGCTCCAGGTCCGTGCCGCGGAAGATGATGAAGTCGTCAATGAGGAACGGCTCGCGGCCTGCGTGGAAGACGAGGCCTTTGGGGTAGCCCTGTTCGGGAGGCACGAGGCCCTGACTCGTCTGGCGGCGCATCTGGCCAAGCCGTGTGCGGAGGATTGCCCAATCGGTGCCGGGCTGCATGACGGAGCCGATGCTCGGCTCCGAGAAGTGGCCGGTCATCACGGCCCAGGGGCCGGGGAAGTTGACGAGGCGCCCGTGGCTCTTCCACGCCATCATCGAGCCGTGGGTGTCGTAGTCATCCATCGCGGGGAACTTCCGCTGCTTCGCCTCCTCGGTGGTCATGAAGACCTCGTGCCTGTCGGCCTCGCACTGCTCGTCGTCGGGCGCGCGGCCATAGTAGTAGAGGCGGCCATTCTGGGGCATCCTGAGGGCCATGATCAGCGTCACGTCGTCGAGATTCTCAATCCCGTGCCGGAAGTAGATGGTCCCGGCCCCGCCCTTGGGTCGGATGCACTTGCCCGGGCCGCGGAAACCCTCGTCGGCAATCTCGGCGTCCTCGAATGGCCCCGCCTTGCCATCATCGAAGTTCGCGCGGAAGAGTACCTCGAAGAGCCTCTCAGGCGGCTTGACCTCGACCGTGCCGACATCGAGGACGGCGTGGCCGAAGCGCTGGACGATGTGGCTCGAGTGGCAGCGGGTGGGCGACCACGCTGTGTCCTCGCCCTCGCGGTACTTGTCGGGCTCCTTCAGTTTCTCGTAGTGGCCGCGAATGCCCTTGACGGGTGCGACCTGGCCCAGCTCGGGCCGCTGGCGGTTGATGTTCAGCCCCCAGACCTTTGGGATGGCTCCCGCAACGCCCAGGTCGGCCATCGGCACGGCCAGCTCGACCGTCCACCCGCCGTCGAACGTGCCGGTTCCCACCGACAGGTCCGCGTTCCAGCGGGCGTCCTTGTTCTTGCTGTCATAGACGACGCCCTTCGGGTTCACGATGATGTGGGCGTACTGGTGACGGGTCTCGCGGTGGCCGGGGTCGAGGAAGACCTCCACCGTGTCGCCCATCCAGAGGTCCCCGTCGCGCCTCTCGCCCGCGGCGATCATCCGCTGCGGCTCGGCCTCCCGGCACTGGACGGCGAAGTAGATGGCCCGCTCGTCGGCGAGGACTCGCGCCTCGGTCCTCTGGCTTGGCGCTTCCCACAGGCCATCGAGGAAGCAGAGCGTGACGGCTTCGGCCTTCTGCCACGCCGCGTCGTCCAGCTTCCCGTCAATCCTCGGCGGCGCAGTTGGCCTGGCGACCCGCATCACGGGCGGCCCGAAGCCCTCGTGCACCTCCTCGACCGTCGCGGCCTCGCACGCGGCCACAAGACACAAGAGCAGCGCGATGCGCATCACAGGCCCTCACTCACTTGGAAAAACCCCCCGATGCTGGCATACTATAGGAAATCAGCCCGGAGTTTCAACAGGGGGATGCCAATGCCTCGTCTCAGTCAACCTCAATCACCACACCATCGCATTCAAGACCCCATCCCAGCGGCCCGGCCAGCCCATTCTTCGTCCTATCATTCTGCCCGCAGTCATTTTGCCTTTGTTCTTCTCCTCTGCCCGGCCTCGGCCCTCGCCATCATCAACCCCCGCTTCACCCCGAAGCACCTGGTGGAGGAAGCGGAGCTGGCCGTCGCCGGGCCGGTCGCAGCAACCGCCGATCCCCTCGAATGGACGCTCGATGCGGCCACGCAGATCAAGGGCAAGGCCGGGGCCAAGCACGTGCTCAGCCTCGCCGAGTGCTCGAAGGACCACGTGGGCGACATCCAGCAGGCGCTCAAGGCCAACGCCAAAGACCCCGCCATCCTGTTCGCCGGCACCCTCAACGAGGAGAAGCGGGCATACCTCCACGTCGCCGGCCTCTGGCTCGACCTGAAGGCCGCGGGCGACGCCCGCTGGACCGTCGCGGGCTATGCCCCCCAGATGGCCGGCACCTACGCCGGCGGCTCCGACATGCTCATCCGCATGTGCAAGCACCTCGCCGAAGACCCCGACGCCGACGTGCCCGTCACCGCAGGCGTCCGCTGGATGGCCCACGCCAAGGCGGGCAACGTGTCCGGCGACATCGCCGGCCTCGCCGCCATTGAGTTCCCCGCGCTCAACAAGCCCTGCCTCTTCGTCGCCTCCTCTGCCGGCGACAGGCTCTTCCGAGCCAAAGGCGACGACGCAACCGAGGAGGTTGCCGCCAAGCTCGACACGAAGAGCCGCCGGTTCGCCTGGCTCGACCTGGATGGCGACGGCCTGGCCGACCTCATCTCCTGGGACGGCACGGCGGCCTGCGTCCGCCTGGCGTCCGCCGACGGCACGTTCAAACCTGCGGCGAGCGCGCCCACTGTCGGCTCCGATTGCCTCGCGCTCGCCCCCTACTCGACCGACGGCCGCCCCGGCCTCCTCGTCAGCACGTCCGCCTCCCCGTTTCTCCTCCTCGCCGATGCAAAGGGCGCATGGAGCAAGGTCGAGCTCCCAACGGGGGGGCAACAGGGCTTCGGACAGGTCTCCCCCTGCATCGTCGCGGACCTCGACAACGACGGCTTCGTGGATGTGCTTCAGCCGGGCGAATCCGCTGGGCTCCTCTGGAAGGGCAAGCCCGGCGGCTTCCAGGCCCCGACGAGGTCGCCCGTCGCCACGGGCGGCGGAAGCGCCTTCGCCGCGCTCGCCGACTTCAGTCAGGACGGCTTCCTCGACGTCTTCCTCGCCGGCCCCCAGCAGAACACCCTCTGGGAGAACGATGGCAAAGCCAATTTCCGCGACGTGTTCCGCCACAGCGGCTCGATGAGCTACAAATGCCCCGCCGCAGCCACCGACGTCAAGGCCATGGACCTCAATCACGACGGGCGCCAGGACCTCTGCCTCGTCTATCCCGAGGGCGACCTCCTCTACCACTGGAACCGCGGCTTCCGCGCCTTCGGCGAGGAGGGCGAGGTGCGCCTCCCACGCATCCAAGGCGATGCGGGACAGCCGCGCCTCGGCCAGCGCGCCCTCTGTGCGGCCGACCTCAACGGCGACGGCTCCACCGACCTCGCCGCCATCCTCACCAACGGCGACCTCATCGTCTGCTTCAACGACCAGGCCGCCATCCCAGGCGTCCGACTCCGACTGCCCAAGGGCTTGACAGGCCCCGTCACCGCCAGCGTCTGGGCCGGCGAGAAGACCCCGACCTGCCTCGGCGCCCTGCCCGTCCCCGCCCACTCCCCCGCCACCTTCCTCTCCACCCGCTACCCGGGCAAGTGCGCCGTCAAGTTCCACCTGCCGGGCACACCCGACCGCTCGGCCACCCTCGCCATCGAGGACGCCCCGAAGGACTTCACCCTCCCGGCGCCCTCCCGCCAATGACAGCGCAGCGACGCGACCCGGGTCAGTGTCGCTCACTGTTGCCCAGAGTCGCTCAATCGCCGTTTGGCGATTCTCGCCATTCCGGCTCAGTGTCGGCCAGTGTTTGCCAGACTCGCGCACCCGCGCGCACACCCCCGCCCCACCTTGCCTCGACAGGACCCGATCGCAGAGCACGTCGGGAGCTGCGGCGAACGCGGCTGCCTTGCGCCCATTGCCCCTATTTGCCGCGGCAGCCCCTTGCACCCCGCTGCCACGGGGCGGCGGCGGCTTCGCCGACGCGCCAGACTAGCGGGAGCAGACTGCCGTAGCGGAGTCTTTGACGCCTGGGGAATAGCCTGCCAGACTTCGGGATGGCTTCAGTCGAGTGAGCCGAGAGGAGGGGGAAATGGACCGTGGGAGATTGCACGCACCCATTTGCGTTGAGTCTGGCCCCGAGTCCTGGCGCCTGTCGCCGGTCACCGGCTCCGACCCTCCCACTACCCCCTCCTTGAGAGGGAGGGGGGTTCGGACCCCTCTCCCTTGTAGGGAGAGGGTAGGGAGAGGGTGGGGCTCAGGAGCGTGGAGCAAGCTCACCAGGATTGGGGGCCAGACTCATTTGCGTTCCCCGCCTTGACGGCGGGGTGCAATAACGGATTTGCGCGCGGTATCGCGGCCAATCCTTATGTTGCAGGCTCGGCCGGGGGGTCGGCTGTAGCGGCAAGCGTCCCGCTTGCCGACCGCAACCGGGGCGGTTGCGG
>VGYV01000249.1 GCA_016872855.1 Planctomycetota bacterium | reverse complement strand
GGTCGCGGAAGAGGCGCACGATGTCGGCCGCGCCGAACGGGATGACGACGAGGACAAGGGCGAAGTAGCTGCCAACGCCCACGATGCACGCCCACTTCCAGAAGGTGATCCAACCGCTCATGGCCGCGCCTCCTGAGTTGCTGGCTGCTTCTTGTCGGGGAACAGCCATGAGAAGACGATGAAGAGCAAGACGCACACCGCGTAGTTGGCGATGCCGCACTGGCCCATGAGCACCGTGCTGTCGGTGAACCACTTGGGGAGGAAGACGATGGGGACGGAGGCGAGTCCGCCGATGAGCGCGGCCAGCGCGCCGGCGGACGATGCCCGCTTCCAGTACATGCCGCCCACGAGGACGACGAGCGCGCCGCAGAGGTAGACGCTGCCTGTGACGGCCATGTAGTTCCACACGCTCGCGGGCAGCTTGTACCAGAGGCCCCAGACGAGGAGGAAGGCGCCAATGGCGACGATGATGATGCGTGTGATGCGGATTTGCTGCTTGTCGGTCAGCTCGCGCCGCCGCAGGGGCGCGATGATGTCGCGGGTGATGACGGAGGCCCAGCAGAGGAAGTAGCTGTCGTGGGTGGACATGAGGGCGGAGACCATGCCGGCCATCATGAGGCCGAGGAGCCCCGCGGGCACGAGCTTGCCGAGCACCAGGGGCATCGCCTGGTCGGCGCCCGTCCCCTCGTCGCGCAGGACCATGCCCCGGAAGTGCTTCGCCATGTCCGCGTGATGGGCGACGAAGGCGAAGGCGGCGATGCCGAAGAGGGCCGGGATGGCCAGGCGGATGAACTGGCCTGGCGAGCCGTAGAGGAAGGTCTTCCGCGCCGTCTCCGGGTCCTTCGCCGTCAGCGTGCGGCTGGCCTCGGGCGCCCAGCAGAGCGCCGCCGCCCCAAAGTGTATCCCCTGCCAGGCCACCCAGAACCAGCCGTAGGAGCCGGGGTAGACGGGGTTGAACGCCGCCTCGCCGCGCGAGGCCTGCCACGTCGCGGCGATCTTGTCCCAGCCCAACTGGGGGGAGGTGAGGCAGAAGTAGAGGCCGATCCCCAGCCCCAGCGCGAGGAGCACGAACTGAACGTAGTCGGTCACGATCACCGCCACCATCCCGCCCGTGACCGTGTAGAGGAGCGCGATGGCGATGATGACGGTCATCACGATGTTCACGGTCAGCTCGCGCTTCGCGATGGCTGCCTTCCTCGCCTCGTCAGCCTTCTGGGCGGCTGCGGACGGCGCGACCGAGGGCGCCGCGGCCTTGGGGGCCGAGGTGTCGGCCGTCTTCTCGGCTGCCGTCACTGCGGCAGCCTCGCCGGTGGTGCCCAAGCCGGTGGCGTAGGTGATGAACGTGGCGCCCATCTTGGGGAAGAGGCCCATGTTCAGGATGCCGGCCAGGGCGCAGATGACGCCTGCCGCGACGCGCACGCGGCGGCTGTAGCGCTGCTGGAAGTACTCGGGCAGGGTCGTGAGCTTCGCGGCGCGCAGCTTGCGCACCACGAAGCCCGTCGAGCCGAGGAAGAGGCCAAAGGCCATGCCCATGACCCCCACGATCATGTAGGCGAAGCCCTTGTTGAAGCCCTCCATCCCGGAGTACATCACCGTCACAAGGCACAGCCCTGTGGCCAGGAACGTGGCCACGTTGAGCGCCGTGCCCGCCGAGCGGCCAGCCACCATGTAGTCGGCCACGCTGTGCACGTAGCGGTTCACCACCAGCCCGAGCACCACGATGCCGGCCAGGTAGACGCCCACGATGGCCCAGTCCACCGCCGTGCAGTTCGTCGCAAACATGTCCATTGCTGCTCACCCCTTCGCTGCCCGTGTCACAGGCCCGGTTCGCCCTTGAGCAAGACGTCGGCGATCGGCTCCTTGCCGGTGAGCCGCGGCTTGCGGCCGCTGAGCGGCTTGATGCGGACGTTGCGGAACCAGAGGGCCTTGCCGCCGTAGTTCTGGAGGCCGATGAAGCCCTCGCGCGGCAGCCGCCCGATCGCGTGGGGGAACTTGTTGCCCGACCCGTCGGGGTTGTTCTTCGGCGTCGTCCACTTGTCGAGGTCGGCCTCGACGATCTTCTGGCCGTTCAGCTCGACCGTGAGCAGGGCGCCGTTGGCCGTGATGCGGAACCTGTTCCACTCGCCGAGCGGCTTGTTCGCGTCCACCGCCGGCCGCACGAGGCCGTAGAGCGCGCCGTTCGCGTTCCCGGCGTCCCACTTCACGCCGTAGTCGGCGTTGTCGAGGATCTGGATTTCCATGCCCGTGTTGACTTCCTGGCCTTTGTCGTGGACTCGGAGGAAGACGCCGCTGTTGCTCTTCATCTTGGCGGCGAGCTTGAAGTCGAGCTCGAGCACGAAGTCGCAGTAGCGCTGGCGGGTGAAGAGCGTGGGGCCGCCCTTGACGGGGTGGAGCTCGCCCTGCTCGTTGATCTCCCACACGCCCGCCTTCAGGTCGCCAGCCCAGGCATCAATGTCCTTGCCGTCGAACAGGATCTCCCAACCGTCCTTGTCCGTGCGGGGCGTGTAGCCTGGCCCGGCCGCCTCCTCGCCGGCGAGAGCCAGAGCCGGAATCAGCCACAGGACGCAGCTCGACACCCGCCTCAACATGGCCCGCTCCTTCCATGTGATTCAGCCCCGCAGTGGAACAGCGCACGCCGCAAGGGTATGGAATGTGGGGGAGAAAGTCAAGCGACAGGCGTTCGAGCTGCGGCGGCCCGCTCCCTCGCCCCTACCAAGACCGTGGGGGCGGGGAAAGAGCGCTCCCCCGGCGCGGGGCGATGACGGGTCTGCGCGCGGGAGGGGGCGTTCCTGTTCGTAGTTCGGCCTTCAGGCGGTCTTCAGGGCTGTCAGGGCGGACAGAAGAACCGCGTAAACGCCGAACTACGAACGACAACGGGCAGCGCGCAAGTCTGTTACCGCACTCCCCGGCGCGGGTGTGACCCGGAATAGTAGGTGATCCCGCCTGGCCGGGCGCCTGCCACCCATGTGGGTGCCACCCTCAACGGCTTCCGTTGAGGGTGCAGCCGGACACGACCCCCAAAGCCACCCTCAAGCGAGGACGCTTGAGGGTGGCACCCACCGGCGTCACCTACTTCCCCGGGTCGCACCCCCCGGCGCCCCGGCGCGGGGTGTTTGACTGCGCTCGGGGCCGCGGCTATAATCGCCGGATGCTGAGCATCGAGCAGCTCACCAAGCGATTCGGCACCAAGACGGCCGTCAACGGGCTCTCGCTCGAGGTGCGTCCGGGCGAGTTGTATGCCTTCCTCGGCCCAAACGGGGCAGGGAAGACGACGACGCTGAAGTGCGTGGCCGGCCTCCTCTGGCCCTCGGCGGGCCGCGTGCTGGCCGGTGGGCACGACGTACACGCCGAGCCCGTGGCGGCGAAGCGCCTGCTGAGTTACGTGCCCGACCAGCCGTATCTCTACGAGAAGCTGTCGGGCCGCGAGTTCCTCCTCTTCGTCGGCCGCCTCTACGGCCTGGACCGCACGAGGTGCGTGGAGGCGGCGGACGCCCTCTTGGAGCTCTTCGACGCCGGGGAGTGGGCGGACGAGTTGGCCGAGAACTACTCGCACGGGATGCGCCAGAAGATCGTGCTGTCCGCCGCGCTGCTGCACGACCCGAAGCTGCTGGTCGTGGACGAGCCGATGGTGGGCCTCGACCCGGCCAGCTCGCGCCTCGTGCTCACTGTGCTCCGCCGGCGGGTCGAGGGGGGCTGCGCCATCCTGATGTCCACCCACACCCTGTCGGTGGCCGAGGAGGTGGCGGACCGCATCGGCATCATCCACCGCGGCCGGCTCATCGCCCAGGGCACGCGGGACGAACTCCGCCGCTCCGCGTCGGCGGGCGGCAGCCTGGAAGATGTGTTCCTCGAGTTGACCCGGGATGTGGAGAGCGTGGAGGCCCCCAGCGCCGCGTCCCGCTGAAAGCCTGAGAACTGCCCGTGTATCCACACGATCCTCTGGCGCGCGAGCGGATGCGAGACATACTCGCGCCCCTGTTTCTCGAGGTGCGGGAGGTGGAGTTCCGCAACGGCCTGATCTTCCACGGCTGGGCCAGCCCCTACTGCGAGGAGCACCGGGCCGAGGTGGAGAGGGGCCTGCGCCAGCTCCCGGGCGGCTTCTGCTTCGAGACGCTCGAGGGCAGGCCCTACCTCACCTACACGATGCCCGGCCCGCTGGCGAAGCCCGTGAACTGGCCTCTCCACGCGCTGCTCCTGGCCGCCACGGTGCTCACCACGCTGGTGGCGGGCGCGGGCTGGCGCTTCGACAGCTTCCTCGAGGCCTTCGCGGGCAGCCTGCTGGGCGCGCCGGGCAGCATGCCGCTCCCCGAGCTGATGGCTGCCCTGGTCGCCGAGGGCGGGCAGTTCTCCCTCGCCATTCTCCTCATCCTCGGCTCCCACGAGTGCGGGCACTACCTGATGGCCCGCCGCTACGGCATGCTGGTCACGCCGCCGTTCTTCCTGCCCGCGCCGATACCGCCCATCGGCACGTTCGGCGCCGTCATCCGCCTGCGCAGCCCCATGCTCCACCGCCGCGCCCTGCTCGACGTCGGCCTCGCAGGCCCCCTCGCCGGCCTCGCCGTCGCACTCCCATTCCTCATCTACGGCATCCTCCACACCAAGGGCACCTACCCGGAGGCGTTCGCAGTCGTCAAGGACTGGCAGCAGGGCGGCTCGGTGGTGTTCGGGGATTCCCTGCTGACCTGGGGGCTGACCCGCCTGCTCCTGGGCGTGCCGCCGGCGGGCCACGCTGTGGACTGGCTTTCGCACCCCTTCGCGTGGGCCGGGTGGATTGGCCTGCTCGTGACGGCGCTGAACCTCGTCCCCGTGGGCCAGCTCGACGGGGGGCATGTGGCCTACGCCCTGGTGGGCCGCCGGCAGCGGCACGTGGCGCTCTTCTTCCTCGGCGTGCTCATTGCCCTCAGCGGCAAGTGGCGTGGATGGCTCTTCTGGGCCGTGATCATGGCCCTCCTCGTGCGCGTCGCTCATCCGCCCGTGGTCATCGAGGGTGTGCCGCTGGGCATGGGCCGGAAGATTCTCGGTTGGGCCGCAGCCGCCATCTTCCTCCTCGTCTTCATGCCCGCCCCGGTCAGAGGGATATTCTAGAAGTTCTTGGAAGGAGGGCCTGGGGGAGGGGACCTTCTTCCAAGAGGGTTCCCTCCCCCCCCACTTCTACCTGTACGTTTTCCGCGCCTCGGCGTCGCCGACCTTCTCCAGCATGGTCTTCAGGCCGTCGAGGTTCTGCTGGAGGGCGACCTCGGCGTCCACCTCGGCTCGGTGGCCCAGGATGCCGATGGGGCCGCGGTAGCCCGATTTCTGGATCGTGCGCAGAATCTCCGCGTCGTCGCTGCCCTGCCCGAAGGGCACTATCTTCGTCCCCTCCTTCATTCCGTTGATGTTCAGGCACCAGAGATAGGGCTTCATCTTCTCCAGCAACGCGGCGAAGTCCTTCATCCGATGGTGCGCGTGGTGCAGGTTGTAGCAGATGCCCACGTTGGTGACGCCGCGGGCCTTGAGCTGCTCGATCACTTCGATCTGGTTCTCGGGCTCGCCGGCCCAGCCGCCGTGGTTGTAGAGGCACACGGAGCAGCCGATTTCCTTCGCCTTCTTCGCCATGCCCTCGACGCCACGGGCCGCTGCCTCCACCTTCGCCTTCTGGTCGGCGCCCCCGCTGCCCATCATCACCCAGAACTGGGTCTTGATGCCGTGACGCTTCATCAGGTCGAGCGCCTTGTCGTCGAAGCCCCAGAAGCCGCTCAGCTCGATGCCGTGCTTCTTGTAGAGCGACATCTCCTCGTCCCACGTCGGCACGTGATTGTCGCGCCAGTCGTAGGCCACGCGGCCGATGCCCAGCTTCACCAGCATCTCCACCCGTTCCTTCGGCCCGCGATTCTTCGCGTCGAACGGCACGATGCACCAGGCCAGCAGATTCGGCTTGGCGAAGATGCTGCCCCCCTTCACGGCCGGGACGTGCGACTCCATCGGCGCCTCCTCACCCCCCATAGCTACCGCTGCCGCGGCCCAGAGCGCAAGGCCCATCATTGTCCGCATGTGAAGCTCCTTTCGCCGCCATCCTACCCATCTTCGCGCACACCGGCAAGTGCCGATGAAGTCGGCGCAACGAGCGCTTGGCAGCCCACGACGTGGGCGAGCCAGCCGTAGCCCAGGGCGACCGAAGGGAGCCCTGGGTTGGCCGACCCCCACATTGGGAGCCCCCAACGGGGGCGATTCAGACGGCTGTGAATCACCCCCTTCGGGGGCTTATGCTATGGGGTGACGCCCTTTCCCAGGGCTCCCTTCGGTCGCCCTGGGCTACGCCTGGGCCGCCCCCATTCGGGGGCGGCATGGCTTCCAGAGAGATGCGCCGCTCTCCACCGCGCGGGTCGGTTGACAACCATTGCCCCATGCCGCAGAATGTGGGCAACGAACACCCGAATCACAATCCGCCGCGACGCCGTCCGCCGCCATCTCGCCCTCCGCGAGTTCGAGTCCCTGCGCAAGCGGATGATGCCCTTCGCCGCTGCCGCCGGCTACCTCACCGATGAGGATGTGTTCCGGGACGTCTCGTGAGGGTGCTTTGGAACCCGTGAATTCACTCCGGCATGTGCGCCTATAGCGTCAAATCGACTTGGTCATAGTCTCAACGACTCTGAAGAAGTCATCAACCCCAAAATACGGCGAATATGTGCCATAGCGCTTCCCGCGCGGGCCGCCGAAGTATACTGCAGAGACAACCTCCCGCCAGTCAACATCTCCTCGCTCATAGCGGCTCCCCTGGTACAGGTAGGCATCGTACGCGCCGACGCGGCCGGCGTAGTCGCGGCCGACCCAGAAGGGCCTTTCAGAGGAGAATGTTCTGCGAACGATAACAAGCGCGTCTTTTTCCACGAACAACAGCTGCATCTTGCCCACATGGCTCTCGTTAGTGCAAGTCGGTGCATGGCGGGGCGTGTGCTGATCACAATCGGGCTTCGGATACCCGGAGCCATACATGCCCCCGCTGTGCCAACAATCGCATTTCCTGCACCGCCGGTTCGCCTCTGGTCTGTTGCTGAGGACTTCCACATCATAGTACGGAAACGCCTCCGTCAGGTAGCCGGAATTCTTCAGTGGCAGAGCTTGGTCTTTCGCCGACGTCTCTCCGGCCAACAATTCAGCGCGCAAGGGCTCTTCCGGGTAACAGTCACCGCACCACCAATAGTAGCTGTACGACAACGTCAATCTCCTTTACCGCGCCCGAAGCGCCGGGCACCTTGGGCACTAGACGGCGACCTCGACCTCACGGGTGGCGACTGTCACCGGCATGCCGTTGGCCAGGTGGGCTTCGACACAGGCCTGGATTGCCTCACGGATGTTGGCGAGGGCCTCTTCCTCGGTGCGTCCCTGCGAGATGCATCCGGGAATGGCGGGGCATTCGGCCACGATCATGCCCGTCTCGTCGCGTTCGAGGGTCACGATCAGCTTCATCTTCGCACCTCCGCGCCCATTCTAGGGCCTTGCGCGGCGGCTGTCAAGCCGGGACGCGGGCCAGGGACGCCGGAGCGTCCAGGACAGGGCGTCCCCACGCTGGAGCGTGGGGACGAGCAGGGAGAAGGGTTAGAAGCGGTTGGCCTTGGTGAAGGCGATGATCTCGTCGAGGTTGCCTACTGCGGGGCCGACACCGGGAAGAGGAGCTTCTTGAGGTTGGCGTCCACTCTCACCTGGGTGTGCGCATCAATGCTCCCGATCTTGCGGAGCAACTGCGCGACGCTCGTGGTCTGGAGGATGGCGCAGAAGATCGCACCATCTCTCCTCATGCCCATCGCGTGGCCGAGGCGGGTCTGCGCGGCGACCGGAATATCGAAGTCGGTGAGGCGATAGGTGGAACTGCTGATGGCGGCGCAGGTCACGGTGCCATTGGTCTGTTCGGGGGTCGCCGCCGAGACGACCAAGACTGGCCTCAGCTTGGACTGGGCCTGATCGCGGGAAGGCATGGGGAAAGGGGTCAGCCACACTTCCCCACGTTCGGGCGAGCCAGCTCCCATCGGGGCTATTCCGTGTAGTCGTTCAGGATGGGGTCGTCGCGCATGAAGTCAAGAACGCCCGAGGCCTCGGCAGCGGCGCGCGATGCCTCCGCGAGCCGCTCGTGCTCCGTCTGCTCGCCCTCGAATTGGCGCGCGGCGAAGCCGAGCGCCGCGTTCAACCCCTCGGGGGTCAGCGTGGGGTAGGCGCGGAGAATGTCGTCCCTGGTCATGCCGGACGCGAGGCACTGAAGAATGAGGCCCACGGAGATGCGGGTGCCCCTCACAACGGGCCTGCCGTGAAGGACTTCGGGGCTGCAAACGATCAAGTCGGTGGCCACGGGCGGCCTCCTTCCAGTCCCTCCCGCCAGTCTCATTCTAGCGCGGGGCACCGGGAACGTCAACTCCCTCAGAAGCTGTTCTCCTTGGTGAACGCAATGATCTCGTCGAGGTTGCCGATGGCGAGGCCAGTGCAGGTGTCGGCACAGCCGTAGTAGATCCACACCGTCTTGTCGGGGAAGACGATTGCGGCGCAGGGGAAGGTGACGTTGGGGACGTCGCCCGACCGCTCGTAGGGCTCCGTGGGGGCGAGGAGGTAGGGGCGGGTGCGGTAGAGGCACTTCCAGGGCTGCTCTAGGTCGAGGAGGCAGGCGCCGAAGCTGTAGACGAAGCCGTTGCAGCTCGTGAGGACGCCGTGGTAGAAGCAGAGCCAGCCCTCGGGGGTCTCGATGGGGACGGGGCCGGGGCCGACCTTGGTGCTCTGCCAGCCGCCGCGGGTGCCGAAGACGAAGCGCTGTTTGCCCCAGTGCATGAGGTCGGGGCTCTCGGCGTAGTACATGTCGCCGAAGGGGGTGTGGCCGCGGTCGCTGGGGCGGTGGAGCATTGCGTACTTGCCGCCGATCTTGCGGGGGAAGAGCACGCCGTTGCGGTTGTAGGGCGGGAGCATGTTCTCCATCTGGTAGTAGGTCTGGAAGTCGTCGGTGCGGGCGAGGCCGATGGTGGGGCCGTGGTAGTTGTTGCACCAGCAGACGTAATAGGTGCCGTCGAGGGGGATGACGCGGGGGTCGTAGCCGTAGCCGTGGGTGGCTATCTCGGGGTCGTCGCACACCAGGTTGATCCGCTCGGGCGAGATGTCCCAGTGGATGCCGTCCTTCGAGAAGCCGGGGTGGAGGGTCATCGAGCGGTCCTGCTCGTCGCAGCGGAAGACGCCCGCATAGGCGCCTTTGAAGGGCACGACGGCGGAGTTGAAGACGCTGTTCACGCCCCGAATCTGCTGCGGGACGATGATGGGGTTTCCCTCGTAGCGGCGGAGCACGGTTTCGTTGGCCACAGCTTACTCTCCGAAAAGGGGATCCACCACGGAGACACGGAGGACACGGAGAAGAAGATAAGCATCTGGCGGGGAAAGTCAAGGGCAGCTACGCGTGGGGTGTGGGCAGCCGCGGATATTCAAACATTCTATAGAATGATTGACTATCGCCACCGCCCGGCGCGCGGGTGGCAGGCTTCCCGCGGATGCCCATTGGTCAAATCAACTCCCGCAGGGGACTCGCTGCTGCCGGGGGCGCAAGTTCGGCAGAATGGCGGTCCCCCGCAACGTGAGACAAGGGGGTGGGTGCAGTAACGGATTTGTGCGGCTGGGCACATTAGCAACCAAACCCAGCCCGCCTGGGTTTGGTTTCTTCTCGGCGCCTCCGGCCAAGGCGCGGGCTGGCGGAGTCCTTATTGAACCGACCGCAGAACCGCTCGGTTCAATAAGGTGTGCCCAGCCGCACAACTCCGTTACTGCACCCCGGCGCGGTGGATAGGGGACGGGCTTTGTGGTAGAATTGGTAAGATGAGCACGAGCGCTCCAGCACAAGCGGCGCAGGGAGCGAAGGGGTGGGTTGCGCTTCTGGCAGCCATGCGCCCGGACCAGTGGACGAAGAATCTGTTGGTCTTCGCCGCGCTGGTCTTTGCGAGGAAGTTCTACGGCCCCGGTGCCGAGACCTTCATTCTCCTCAGTGCGGCGGGCTTCGCCGTCTTCTGCGCGGCGTCGAGCGCGTCGTATCTCTTGAACGACGTGTTGGATGCGGAGGCGGACCGCCGGCACCCGGTGAAGCGGCTGCGGCCCGTGGCGAGCGGGGCGCTGGCGGCGGGGCGGGCGCTGGGAGTCGGCGCGCTCCTGGCCGCGGGGGCGGCGGCCGCGGGCTTTACCCTGGGCGTGCCGTTCGGCGTCGTGGTCGTGACCTACCTGGGGCTCCAGGCGGCCTACTCGCTGGTGCTGAAGCACGTGGTGATACTGGACGTGTTGAGCATCGCGGCGAGCTTCGTGCTGCGGGCCTGGGCTGGGGCGCTGGTGATTGGCGTGGAGTTCTCCCACTGGCTGCTCATCTGCGCCGCCTTCCTCGCCCTGTTCCTCGCCCTGGCCAAGCGGCGGCACGAACTGGCCGAGGTGGAGGACGCGGCGAACCACCGGCGGAGCCTGGCCGACTACACGCCGCAGATGCTCGACCAGATGATCGCCGTGGTGACGGCCTCGACGCTGATGGCCTATGCCCTCTACACGATTGACCGCGAGACCGTGGCGAAGTTCGGCACCGACAACCTGAAGTTCACCATCCCCTTCGTCCTCTACGGCATCTTCCGCTACCTCTACCTCGTCTACTCGAAGCGCGGGGGCGGCAGCCCATCGCGGCACCTGTTGACCGACAAGCCGCTGCTCCTCTGCGTCTTCCTCTACGCCGTCGCCTGCGGCTGGATCATCTGGCGCTGGGGCGGAGGAGTGAAGCCGTGAGCCTGGCAGGGATGATTGGATGGGTGGATGAATGGATGAGTGTCAGGCATTCATCCATTCATCCATTCATCCGTTCATCCCGCCCCGCTGTCATCATGAGCCGAGACGCGCAATGAGCAAAGTCGCCGTCCTCAAGACCACCCCCGAATCCGTCCTCGACGACTACGCCCGCCTCCTGGCCCTCGCCGACGTCCAGGCCCACCTGCCCAGGCACAGGGATTGCCAATTGCCGATTGCCGATTGCCGATTGAAATCGGAAATCGAAAATCGAAAATCGGAAATTGAGACGGCGCTGAAGATCAACATCTCCTGGCACCGCTTCTACCCCGCGTGCTCGACCACCCCGTGGCAGCTCGAGGGCGTCATCCGCGCTCTCATTGCCGCAGGCTACCCAGCCGAGAGCCTCTACGGCGCCCACAACCGCACCGTCGTCGTCTCCGCCCGAAAGGGCGAGGTCGCCAACAAGCAGAAGCCCATCCTCGAGAAGTACGGCGTTCGCAACGTCCATCTCTACGAGAAGGGCGAGGAGTGGGCGCGCTTCGAGCCGAAGAGCCACAAGTTCCACGTCCTCCACGAGATTTTCCCCGACGGCGTGAAGATACCCAAGCGGTTCATTGGCAGCAACATCGTCCACCTGCCGACCATGAAGACGCACGTCTTCACGACGATGACCGGGGCAATGAAGAACGCCTTCGGCGGCCTCCTGAGCGAGCGGCGGCACTGGACC
>VGYV01000248.1 GCA_016872855.1 Planctomycetota bacterium | reverse complement strand
CTCCGCATCGCCTTGACAAGACGGACGGTGGTCCGCTCGGGATCCTGCTGCATGCCCATGTGGATTGATGCGATAACGAAGTCGAGTGTGGCCAGACACTTGTCGGGAAGGTCGAGTGTGCCATCCCCCAGGATGTCCACCTCGATGCCTGCGAGGACGCGGAAGCCCTTGAGCCGCTTGTTGAGCGCGTCAATCTCCTTGCGCTGCTCGCGGAGGCGGGCGGGGGTGAGGCCGTTGGCGATCTTGAGCGACTGCGAGTGGTCGGTGATGGCCATATACTGGTAGCCGAGTGCGATGCAGGCCCGCGCCATCTCCTCGATGGAAGCCGCGCCGTCGCTGGCCGTCGAGTGCATCTGCAAGTCGCCGCGAATGTCGCCTTCCTCGATGAGCTTCGGCAGTTTGCCTTCCAAGGCCGCCTCGACCTCGCCGCGGTCCTCCCGTAGCTCGGGCGGCACCCAGGGAAGGCCCAGGGCGGCGTAGACCTCCTCCTCGGTCGTGCCGGCCAGCCGCGTGTCACCGCGAAAGACGCCGTACTCATTGAGCTTGAGACCCTTGCCGATGGCGAGGTCGCGCAGGCGGATGTTGTGGGCTTTGGACCCCGTGAAGTACTGGGCGGCGGCGCCGAAGGAGTCGGGGGGCACGACCC
Source organism: Planctomycetota bacterium (assembly GCA_016872855.1). Taxonomy (GTDB): domain Bacteria; phylum Planctomycetota; class PUPC01; order DSUN01; family DSUN01; genus DSUN01. Next base: position 10,864 of record VGYV01000248.1, on the reverse strand, counting down.
GCACGTCCACCTGGAGCCCCCCCTCGACCCGCACGCTGCCCTTCGTGTCACCCGCAGCCAGCACGTCCTTCACCATCGGCAGGCGGACGAATGCGGCCACGACCTCCTTGCCGAGCTCGGAGGCGACGAGGATATCCACGTCGCCAATAGTCTCGCGGCGTCGCCGCATCGAGCCGGCCGGCAGCACCTGGCTCACGCCCGCGACCTTTGCGAGGAGCGCCGAAATCTCCTCTGCCACGGGCAGGGCGACGCCGAGCAGCACGCGCCCCTGGCCGCCGAGATAGGTCGCTATGCCCTTCTTGAGGTTCTCGAGCTTCTTCTCGCCGATGCCGGGGAGGCCGACGAGGCGTCCGTCGTCAATCGCCTTGCTCAGCTCGGCCACGCTGGTGACGTTCGCCTTCTTCCAGAAGAGGCCGGCCGTCTTCGGCCCAAGGCCTGGCACGCGGAGCATCTCGACGACGCCCTCGGGCACTTTCGCCTTCAGCTCCTCATAGGCCGTGACCTTGCCCTCGGCGAGGAACTCGGTGATCTTCTCGACGAAGGCGGTGCCGATTCCGGGCAGCTCGCCCAGGCGGCCCGATTGGGCCAGGGCCGCGATGTCCTCGGCTTGGTCGCCCACCACCTCGCTCGCCTTGCGGTAGCTCCGCACGCGGAAGGGATTCTCGTTCAGCACCTCCAGGATGTCGGCCATCCGGTCGAAGATGCCCGCGATCTCAGCGTTCTTCATTGTAGCTCTCCTCATCAGGATCGGTCGGATCGGTCCGATCCGTCGGATCCATCAGAGCTCACCGCGCCAGCCGAAGTCCCAGCCGCGCCGCGTAGCCGTAGGCCTCGGCGAACTCCTGCCGCGTGGGCGGGCGGACGATCTTGGGGCACTCGCCGGCGCGGTAGCAGGGGCGATACTGGGCCATAACATTCACGTAGGTGCGTGGCGAAATCTCTTTCGCCAGGAAGTCGAGCACCGCCCTGCTGCCGGCCATGTCGTTGGGCAGCACCAGGTGCCGGACCAGGAGGCCCCGCGTGGCAATGCCGCCCTCGATGGCCAGGTCCCCCACCTGCCGTTGCATCTCGCGGAGGGCGGCGCGGTTCACCTCGGGGTAGTCGGGCGCCGCGGATAGCTCGCGGGCCGCTTCGCCATCCGCATACTTGGCGTCAGGCATGTATATCTCGATGAAGCCCTCTAGCGCCTGAAGGGTCTCGACGGCCTCGTAGCCGCCGCAGTTGTAGACGATGGGGACGCTGAGGCCCTGTTCGCGGGCGATGAGGATGGCCTGCATGAGTTGCGGGGTGACGTGGGTGGGGGTGACGAAGTTGACGTTGCAGCAGCCCATGCGTTCGAGGCGGAGCATCATGCGGCCGATGTCGGCGGGGGCGGCGGGGCGGCCGCCGCGGCCGTGGCTGATGTCGTAGTTCTGGCAGAAGATGCAGCCGAGGTTGCAGCCCGCGAGGAAGATGGTCCCCGAGCCGCCGCGGCCGACGAGCACGTCCTCCTCGCCGAAGTGGGGGCCGGCTGATGCCACGAGCACCTCGGCCCCGACGCCGCAGAAGCCTGTCTCGCCCGCCAGGCGGTTCACGCGGCAGCGGCGAGGGCAGATTTCGCACGACGCCAGGGAGGCGTGCCGCCGCTCGGCGCGAGCCGCCAGCTCATTCATCGCGCGGCCCCTTTGCCCCGGGTCATGCTCCCTCGCGCAGCAGGTCGAGCAGTTCAGCCGGCGTGAGAACCGGTACACCGGCGCGGCTGCGCTTCGGGTAGTGCCGCAGGTTGCCCGTCACCAGCTTGGCCCCCGCCGCGTGGGCCACCTCGAGGAAGGGCCGGTCGTCCTCGTGCGGCAGGCTGACTGCCAGGGGTGGTGCCGCAACCCTTTCCGAGAACGCCCTGAGTTCGTCTAGCAGCCGGTTGCGGAGCAGCGCAGGGATACCAAGGCCTTCGCGGGGGAGAACGTCCTCATACTCCGCCATGAGGCGCGGGTCGAGGCAAGCTTGGATTACGCCGCGGCCCATCAGCCGCATCAACTGGTCGCAATCACCGCCGGGGGTGAGAAGAGCAGAGACCAGGATGTTGGTGTCGAAGACGACCTTCATGCGCGGCGCCTAGCCTTCCGCTTCCGTTCCTCGCGCGCCTTGGCAATGATCGCGTCAATCTCAGGCATCGTCAGCTTGTCGAGCCCCTTGGCTTTCGACCACGCCTGGATACGGTCCAGGGTCGCAAGGAACCGCGCGCGGCGGATGGCCAAGATGTCCGTCTCCACCGTATCGGGCTCGACAGCGGCCAGGAGGGCGAAAGGACGGCCATTGGCCGTGACTACCATGTCGCGCTCCGTCGCCAGCTCCTTGCGGATGGCCGCCGTGCGGCTGCGGAGGTCGCGGACTGTGATGAACTTCATGTCGGGTCTCCTTTGGCTCGTGTACAAAAAAGTGTACGCTATTGGGACCCGCCTGTCAACCCCGCAAGCCCCTGCCGGGCCTCCGCATCGGCTGGCACGTGGCCCGGACCATCGCTCAGGCACAGGCAGTCGAGGCGCGGGTTCAGGGCTGCCGTCCCGCCGCCCTCGCGCGGGTAGATGCGGAAGACGAAGGGGCCTTTGGGCAAGGTGAACGTGATCGGCTGGCCGGGCGGCACGCTCGTCACTCCCCCGCCGCGGCCGGTCCAGTGCCACCGCTTCTCGTTCACGCCGCAGTTGCCGAGCACCTGGTCCCCATCGAGCGTCACCTTCTCGCCCACGGGTGCGATGCCAAAGCTCTCGTCGCTGCCGCTCGGATAGCGCACTCGCGCCCAGAGCGTCCAGCGCCCCTCGTGGGGAATCTCGACGCGATACTCGCAGAACGACTCCTCGGGCTTTTCGCGGTTCGGCCGCGCCGTGCAGAGAACCACGTCGCCGAAAGCCCCCTCCTCCTTCACGCCGGCGGCTGAGCCTTTCGCCATCGTGCCGACGATGCGGGCCGCATCCTCGGCCTGGAGCCACAGAGCGCGCGGCTTGTGCAGCTCTATCTGGGCCTTAGCAAGGAGTTCGCGCACCCAGTGTTCTGGACCGCCGCCGAAGAGCAGCGTTGTGCGCTTGGCGCCGAAGGGCACCGCAATGCGCCCGCTGGTGGCCGCGCGCTTCATTTCGCGCCCTTGGACATCGAGCAGCCGCAGGCCCCGGAAGTCACGGACGTCGTCGGCCAGGATGAGCTCACCTTCTCTGCCTTTCGAGTGCCAGAGAGTGACGACGGTCCCAGCGCCGTGCCAACCCGCCATGGCACGAAGGTCGCGGTCACCACCCACTTCCGCGACAGCCTTCACCTCCACCACGTCAGGCTGGCCTTTCAGGTGGTCGAGAACGAAGTCTCTCCCCTTCTCCCTCAGGCGTCGTCGCGCCTCCGCGGGCATCTTGCCGGAGAGGCGGAGTTCCTCGTAGGCCTTCGCGACCTCCAGGATGCCGGGGGTGAGGGGATGGCTGTCCATCTGGCCGAAGCTGGTCTGGAGGCTGATCGGGGCGTCGTGGGCCAGGCTCTTGCACATCAGGTACTCGATCTCGTCGAGCTGAAGGCCATCGGTGTTCTTCCCCTTCGGCCAGATGCCGAACCAGCCGAGCTCGCCAGGGATGCGGTCCTCGCCCACGCTTTGCATGTAGGCCACGGAGCGGTCAATGTGGCTCTTCACGGTGGGCCAGGTCTCGACCTTGCCGCCGGCGATGATGTGGCCGTAGAGGGTGTTCAGATAGGTGTCCACCGTGCCGCTGCGGGTGAAGGAGTGGATGAGGCCGTGGGTCATGATGGTGCCCATGTGGATGATGGGCCGCTTGGTGAACTTGGCCATCGCAGCCGCCTGGAACTTCGTGACGTAGTGGTTGAAGCGGCGGCGGTCCACGTCCTCGCCGCCGTCGAAGTAGACCATGTCGAAGCCGCAGGTGTTGAAGACCTCGGCGAGGCGGCTCGTGGTCTCGTCCAGCAGCGTCGTCTCCTGGTCAATGATATAGCCGTTGATACAGCCGTCCACGCCGTAGTGTCGGCAGGCGGCGCCCGCCTTGTGCTCGGCCTTGCGCGTGCCCCAGGCGCCCCGCTCGCAGCCGAGGAAGGAATCGAACTTGGCCTCCGGCCCGATGCTCTTGTAACGGATGATCTCATCGTCAATGATCACCTCCTGGTGCTTGACGACGCCGCCCTCCCAGGTCTTCTGCTTGGCCACGGGGCTGCCGGGCCACTCGCGGAGGTCGCTAGACGTGCGGATCACCTCGTCATTCGCACCGATGTCGGCGGCGAGGGCGCCCGACATGTCCACCCAGAACCGCCTGTCGGGCACGGGCGTCACGTAGGCATCGGTCTTCGAGACCTTCGAGGCAAAGCAGTGCATGCCCACCAGAATCCCCGCGCCGTGGAGCTTCGCCACGGTCCGCCGCAGGCTCTCGACGCCCTCGGGATACCAGGCTGTGTTGAACGTGTAGTGGCCGACGGTTCGGCACCAGGAGCCGCTGCCCATCATCACCTGGCGGAAGCCGCTGCGCTTGCAGAGGTCCACCACCTTATCGGCGTCCTTCTCGCCGAAGCTGAGGAACCAGTAGCTCTGGCGGGCGAGCGGCAGGAGGCGCGAGGGCGTGCCTTTGCCGTCGTTCCGCGGCAGGCCGCAGGCCACAGCCAGCTTGTGTAGGACGGCGTCGAGTTCCTTCGTCGGGCAGGCGACGAGTGCGACGGCGGCGCCCTCGAGCTTCGGTCCGGGCGCGTCCTGAGTCGTGGCCGACAGCTCAGCGGCGTCCCCCCGCCGCTGCGCCGAGCACTGCGTCTGGAGATTGGCGGCCATGAGGCAGATGGCGAACTCGCCGTTCCACGCGCCGCCGAGGCGGTGGCCTACGTGTTCCGCAATCGTCACGGGCAGGCTCAGCAGCGTCGCGTGGCTCGGCCTCGTCCCCTCGATGCGCTCGAGGCGGAAGAGAATCCAGTCGGCCTCCGCCTTCACGGCGTAGACCAGCCGCGTATCGCAACCCGCGAAGGCGACGGCGAGCTGTTCGCCCTTGCGCTCGGCTCGATTCGCCTGACACGTCCTGTCCTGCACCCTCACGCTTCCTAACGCCGCCTTCTTCCCCTGGGCGCAGAGCTCCTTCCCCGTCGCCGTCTCGGCCACGCTGCGCCAGGCCGCATCCTCGCCGATGGCCAAGCGGAGCCGGGGGCTCTCGATGACAATCTCCCCCGCCACGGCAGCGAAGCCGGCGGCGACGAATAGCCAGCAAGCTCGGAACATCGCGTGCCTCCTGAATCCTACCCAAGAGCATACCACGCGGCCCCAGGGCCCGCAACACCCGCGGCCACGGCGCGGCCCGCGGGCCTTGCCGAAAAGGCAGAGATCGAGGATACTGGGCAGTAACCCGTTGACGGAGAGACAAGCGATGAACACGCGAGCCGCGATGTGCGCCTCTGGCCTGCTGTGCCTGCTGCCCTGCGCGGACACGCAGGGGGGCAACGGCGGCATCAGGAAGCTGGCACAGGAGTTCCACGTGAACGCACCGCAACCCGTCGGCGCCGTCGAGGCGCCCGTCGAGCCGCCCGAGGGCGGCCTCGTGCTCTGGTACACCCGCCCCGCCGGCCGCTGGGAGGAGGCGCTGCCCATCGGCAACGGGCGCCTTGGGGCGATGGTCTTCGGCGGGGCGCCGAATGAGCGGCTCCAGCTCAACGAGGACAGCCTCTGGTGCGGCAAGCCACGGCCCGAGGGCGACCGCCCCGACGCCTGGAAGCACCTCGCCGAGATTCGCAAGCTCCTCTTCCAGGGCAAGTATGGCGAGGCAGGCGCACTGACCAACCGCCATATGACCAACCAGGGCGGGGGCTTCAATGGCGCCTACGACAGCGCCTACCAGACCCTCGGCGACCTCGCGCTCGCCTTCGACCACGCCGGCGCCGCGCCGACCGACTATCGCCGCACCCTCAACCTCGACACCGCCATTGCCACGGTGACATACAAGGTTGGCGATGCGACGTTCACCCGCGAGCTGCTCTCTTCGCCGGTGGACCAGGTGATCGCCATCCGCATCGCGTGCGACAAGCCTGGCCACATCACGTTCGCCGCCAGGCTCAGCCGCGTGGCCGACGCCAAGGCCGAGTTCGCCTCGCCCGACCGCCTGGTGATGCGGGGCCAGTGCGATGGCGGGACGGGGATGAAGTTCGAAGCCCACCTCAAGGCCATCCCCAAGGGCGGCTCGCTGTCCGGCGCTGGCGACACCATGCGCATCGAGAAGGCCGACGACGTGCTCCTCCTCCTCGCCGCTGCTACCGACCACGTGCTGGACCCCAAGGTGAACTACCGCGGGAAGGACCCTGCGGCGCTCTGCGAGAAGTGGCTCGCCGCCGCAGTAGCCCGCCACTCCGTGGCGGGGGATTTCCGCCGCGGAGCGGCGGGCTACGACGAGTTGCGGAAGGCCCACGTCGCCGAGCACCAGCGCCTCTTCCGCCGCGTGGCGCTCGACCTCGGCAAGACCGATGCCGCGCAACTCCCCACCGACCGCCGTCTCGACGCCGTGCGGAAGGGCGGGTCCGACCCACATCTCATCGCCCTCTACTTCCAGTTCGGCCGCTACCTCCTCATCTCGTCGAGTCGGCCTGGCTGCATGCCCGCCAACCTCCAGGGCATCTGGGCCGACGGACTCAAGCCCCCCTGGCACTGCGACTACCACGCGAACATCAACGTGCAGATGAACTACTGGCCCGCCGAGACCTGCAACCTCTCCGAGTGCCACCTGCCGCTGGCCGACCTCACCCTCTCGCTCGTCGAGCCCGGCCGCCGCACCGCCAAAGCCTACTACAACGCCCCAGGCTGGGTCTTCCATATGATCACCAACGTCTGGGGCTGGACCTCGCCCGGCTGGAGCGCCGGCTGGGGCTACTTCCCCGTCGGCGGCGCCTGGCTCTGCCAGCACCTCTGGGAGCACTACGCCTTCACGGGCGACAGGGACTACCTCAAGCGCGTCTACCCCGCGATGAAGGAGGCCTGCGTCTTCTTCCTCGCCTACCTCATCGAGGACAAGCGCGGCCGCCTCGTCACCGCCCCCTCCACCTCGCCCGAGAACACCTTCATCACCGCCGACGGCAAGCGCGGCAGCGTGTGCATCGGCGCCGCGATGGACCGCCAGATCATCTGGGACCTCTTCACCAACACCATCGAGGCGAGCGAGGCGCTGGGCGTGGACGCAGAGTTCCGCAAGCAGGTAGCGACGGCCCGCGAGCGGCTCGCGCCGCCCGAGGTCGGCAGCGACGGCCGCCTGCTCGAGTGGAACGAGGAGTTCAAGGAGGCCGAGCCCGGCCACCGCCACATGAGCCACCTCTTCGCCCTCTTCCCCGGCCGCCAGATCACCACGCGCGGCACGCCCAAGCTGGCCGAAGCCGCCCGCAAGTCGCTCGAATTCCGTCTCCGCCACGGCGGCGGCCACACCGGCTGGAGCCGCGCCTGGATCATCAACTTCTGGGCGCGGCTGGAAGATGGCGAGAGAGCCTTCGAGAACGTCACCGCCCTCCTCGCAAAGTCCACGTTGCCGAATCTCTTCGACAACCACCCGCCGTTCCAGATTGACGGCAACTTCGGGGGCACGGCCGGCATCGCCGAGATGCTCGTCCAGAGCCACGCCGGCGAGGTTCACCTGCTCCCCGCCCTGCCCAAGGCCTGGGCGGCGGGCAGCGTCAAGGGCCTCCGCGCCCGCGGCGGGTTCGAGGTGGACATTGCCTGGGCCGACGGCAAGCTCACCTCGGCCGCCATCCGTTCCACCCTCGGCGGCCCCTGCCGCGTGCGGGCCGCCGTGCCGCTCTCGGTCACGGCCAACGGCGCGGCCGTGCAAGCCGAGCATCCCGAGCCAGCCACGATCGTTTTCCCGTCCGCTGCCGGCGAGACCTACGTTTTGACCCCGCGGCCCTGAGCCATATAATAGGCTCAGTACGTTGGTCGAGGGTCGTCTGGGCTCGCCTACCGAGTGACGAGTCTATGCAGTTGACCAGGGAAGAACGGCGACGATACAGGGAATGGGCAGAGAAAGCCGTGCGCGAGGCGCCGAGATATGAGCGCGCTTGCCTCGCGGCACTGGCCGTCCACAACCTAGAGAAGAAAGGCGACTGGCATCGTCTGTCGGGCGGCGGATGCGATGCCAGGGACCCGGACGAGGAGAACGGCCTCGTCATCTTGCAGCGGAAGTTCATGATCGTCGCCGCCAGGATCCTCATGATGTACCGGGAAGGAAAGCTCTAAGAGGCGACGCATGCCGAGGCCCACCGCAATCCCCCGTCGCAGGTTTCTCAGGCAAGCTAGCTCCGGTCTGGCACTTCTCCCCGCCTCCGCCCTCGGGGTCGAGGGGAAGGCCCCGCCGAGCGATCAGGTGACGCTGGGCGTGATTGGCTACGGGGGCCGGTGCACCGTGGTGCTCGACCACTTCATGGAGTTCGCAGACCTCCGCTGCATCGCACTCGCCGACTGCCAGGCCGTCCGCCGCCGCGCGGGCAAGGCCCGGATTGACGCCCGCTACGGGAACACGAACTGCGTGGACTACAGCGACTTTCGCGCACTGCTCGATCGAGCCGACATCCAGGCCGTCCTCATCGCCACGGGCGACCGCTGGCACACCCCCGCCGCCATCCTCGCCGCCCAGGCGGGCAAGGACATCTTCAGCGAGAAGCCCATCAGCATCACCATCGCCGAGGGGCGCGCCCTGGTCGAGGCGATGGCACGCTACCGCCGCGTCTACCAGGCCGGCCACCAGCGCCGCTCCGTGGACTCCTATCGCTTCCAGGCCGAAGTCGTCCGCCGCCGCCTCATCGGCAAGACCCACACCGTCATCTGCCAACAGTGGGAGGGGCCAACCGTCCGCCTCGAGGCCCCGCAGCCCGTGCCGCCGGGCTTCGACTACGACATGTGGCTCGGCCCCGCGCCCTGGCACCCCTACACTAACGCGCGGGTGAACGGCTGGAACTACTTCTGGGACACCGGCGGCGGCCCTATCATTGGCATGGGCTGCCACTACACGGACATCGCGCAGTGGGCGCTCGACCGCGACGACACCGGCCCAGTGGCCTACGAGGGCGAGGCGAGGTTCGACCCGACGGCCTTCTCCGAGACGCCCGTGACCGCCGACATCAGTTGCACCTACTCCGACGGCGTCAAGATCGTCCTCCGCTCCAGCGGCACGTTCGAGGCCCGCTACATCCGCTTCGTTGGCTCCAAGGGCTGGGTGCAGGTGGACGACCAGACGAACGTGGTGACGGCGGAGCCAAAGGACCTCCTGCGCCTGAGGGCCATCGCGGCGCGGAGTTGGGCGCACACGGGTGACCACGCGCGGGACTTCCTCGACTGCGTACGCTCGCGGGCCAAGACCACGTGCGACCCCGAGAGTGCCCACCGGGCCACCACAGTCTGCCACGCGGCCAACCTGTGCATTCGCCTCGGCCGCCCGCTCAAGTGGGACCCCAAGGCCGAGAGCTTCCTGGCCGACGACGAGGCCAACCGCCTGCGCTCGCGCTGCATGCGCGAGCCGTGGACGCTGTAGGCTCGTCAGTCGCGCCTCGCGCGCGAAGTGGATGAGTGGATGAATGGATGGGTGGATGGGTGAGGGAGAGCTGGATGACTGGATGGGTGGATGAATGCCAGAGAGACCGCCTCTTTCATCCATCCATTCATCCAACCATCCAATCATCCTCCAGCGTGAACACACGCCCTGCCGCGAAGGAGTTCCTGCATGGCTGAACCGGTGACCATTGCGCTCGCTTGCGTGGCATTGGCTGCCAGCGTGCAAGCCGCGCAGAGCGACTTGGTGCTCTGGTATCGCCAGCCCGCGAAGCGGTGGGACGAGGCGCTGCCCGTGGGCAACGGGCGGCTCGGGGCGATGGTCTTCGGCGGCACGGCCGAGGAGCGCATTCAGTTCAACGACGACACCCTCTGGGCCGGCCAGCCCCACGACTACGCTCACGCGGGCGCGGCCAGGTTCCTGCCCCAAGTCCGCCAGCTCCTCTTCGAGGGCAAGCAGCGCGAGGCCGAGCAACTGGCCGGCAAGGAGATGATGAGCGTGCCGCTCCGCCAGGTGGCCTACCAGCCCTTTGGCGACCTCAAGCTCCTCTTCCCCGGCCACACAGAGGTCACCGACTACCGCCGGCAGCTCGACCTGGATCAGGCTGTGGCGACCACCCGCTACAAGGTCGGCGGCGTCACCTTCCAGCGCGAAGTGTTCGCCAGCTTTCCCGACCAGGTGATCGCCGTCTGCATCATCGCCGACAGGCCCGGCCAGGTGACCTTCACGGCCTCGCTTTCAAGTCCCCATCCCGGCTCGGCGGTGAAGGGCGACGGCGGCCCGTTGATCCTCAGCGGCCAGGTGAAGCCGCACGACTACGGCGGCAGCGAACCGAACCCGCCCACGGGCCTCAAGTTCGAGGCGCGGCTCAAGGCCATCGCCGAGGGCGGCGAGACGAAGGCAACCGACGCCGGCATCGAGGTGAAGGGCGCCAACGCCGTCACACTCCTCCTCGTCGGCGCCACGAGCCACAAGAGCTACCGCGACATCACTGCCGACCCCGCCGAGCGCTGCGCCAACGCCCTCGCCGCCGCGGTAGCCCGCCACTCCGTGGCGGATGAATCCCGCCGCCGAGCGGTGGGCTACGACGCCCTGCGCACCGCCCACGTGGCCGACCACCAGGCCCTCTTCCGCCGCGTGAGCCTCGACTTGGGCACCACCGACGCCGCCCAACAGCCCACCGACGTGAGGATCAAGGCGTTCGGGCCGGCCGATCCCCAGCTCGCGGCCATCTACTTCCAGTACAGCCGCTACCTCACCATCGCAGGCTCGCGCCCTGGCTCCCAGCCCCTCAACCTCCAGGGCATCTGGAACGACCAACTGCGGCCACCCTGGGACAGCAAGTGGACGGTTAA
>VGYV01000247.1 GCA_016872855.1 Planctomycetota bacterium | reverse complement strand
GGCGATCCAGCGCCGGCACAGGTGTATTTCGGCGTAAGTCCTTGCCATGCCTATGCTGAGGGAGGTAGAAGGGTTCCTCGGCTTGGCGCCCCCCTTGTGGGCACCCACAAGAAAGCCCGGAGAGCCGAACATGTAGTCGCCATAGGTCCAGCGGTTGCCGCCGTTGTAGAAGGCCCAACTGCGTCCCGCCTCCTTCATCAGGGCGACGCCGGCCTCGTCGTGGAGGTTCCAGTTGGGGATGTGGACGGCCTTCGACAGGCGGTAGTGCGGGTCGTCGGTCTTCCCGCCGGTGTAGCTTGTGGCGAAGGTGAAGAAGGGCGGCCCCTGGGGGAACGCCTTGGTGTAGGCCTCGGCGTTCTCGGAGGCGCGGATGACGGCGTCGCCGATCGGCTCGTCGCCGAGGTTGTAGTAGACGGGCAGCCAGCCGGCGGCGTCGGCGTGCTTCTGAACCGCCGAGTAGATGGCCTTGATGAACGCCGAGTAGTCCTTGAAGCCCGCGGCGTTCATCGCGCTAGCGTCCTGGTAGTAGGCGTTGAAGCCGCCCACGCCCGCCCCGTAGGAGCAGACGGCGAGGAAGCCTGAGTCCTTGGCGGCCTTCATGATAGGCTCGGCTTGGGTGAAATCGAGGACGGGTTCGCCGTCCTTGAAGCCGCGATAGGCGATGGCGGGCGCGCCGCTGAAGATGGTGAAGCCGTATTCGCGCATCTTGGCGAGGCTCTTGAGCGCCACGTCGCGGTTGTAGGCCGCTGCTTCGGGGTCGCCGCCCGGCCACGGGATGCTGATGGTGTAGCCCCACGGGCCGGCGGGCACATCCACGGGGTCGAGGGCGCCGGCCCGGACGCGAAACTCGATGGGCACCTGTGCCGCCTCGCCCTTCTCGGGCTTGATGGCCACCGCGCCCTTGTAGAGGCCGGGCTTGCCGTCGGCGGGCGTCCTCACCGTGAGCCAGAACCGCCGGGCGATGTCCTTCGGCATGTCCACCGTCGCCGAGGGCATTATGAGCCGCGGGTTGATTGTGTAGACTGAGCCCTCCATCGTCACGCGGCTGATGCGATAGGAGACGAAGCCGACATCAATGGCGCTGGCGGGGATCGTCCCGGCCGGGCCGGCCAACTCGCTGACACTCACCGTGACCCTGCCCAGGTCGCGCCCGGGCAGCAGGACGAGGGTCAATGGTTCGTACTCGCCAGCGAATGCCGACGCCACGAGCGGCTTGCCGAGTTCTTCATCTTCACGGCGACCATCGTTGTAATAGAGTTCCCTCATGTAATCGCGCTGGAACGCGAAGTAGCCACGGCCCAGGTCGCCCTTGTCCCAAATCTCATGCGCCGTCGGACGGTGGAGGACCCGCTTGAAGTAGTTGTCGAAGTAGAAGCGGCGGCGGGCCTCGACGAACTTGAGGAAGCTCTCGCCCTCGGCGGCCTTGGCGGCGGGGAAGATGATGACGGCGGCCACGCTGCACGCCCAGTTCTCGCCCTGGAACTCCACGTTGAGCTGGCCGTCGGCCACGTCGGCCTCGAACGTCTTCTCCTGGTAGTAGGCTTTCTGGTACTTGTCGAACGTGTTGTCGGTGGGCAGGTCCTCGACGTTCCAGAAGCGGAAGAACTTCTTGCGGAACCCCTCGAAGTCCATCCTGTCGGTGACGACGGGCTGGCCTTCGGCGAGGATGGCGCGCTTCCTGTATGCCTGGTACTCGCCCCAGAAGCCGGAGGGGTTGTCCATGTTGACGAACACGCGATAGCGGCCGTTCGGCACGTCCACGGCCAGGCCGCCGGCCTCGATGCAGATGAAGTCCTGGTAGAGCGGCTCGGGCTGAAGCACGTCGAAGCTCCGCCAGATGCGGGCGCCCTTGAGGCCGTAGCCGCGGCCCTTGCTGTAGAGCGTGGCGGGGGTGATCGCCGTGAAGCCGTCCATCACGGGGCTGGTGCCCGTGCCGAAATCAAAGGCCCAGAGGCCATCGAAGACGGCCTTCTGCGGCGAGTCGTCGCGCTCGAGCCGCACGTTGTCCACGAACAGCGGCGCGGGCGGCTTGTCGCCTATGGCGAAGACCAAGCGGGTGATGGCGTTGAGGACGAGCATGCGCCCGGGCCGCGACTTCTCGCCCACGTAGAGCTGCTTCACCGGGATGATCAGCGTGCTCGCCCCAGACGGCGCTACGGTGTTGTAATTCACGCGAGTCCAGTAGTCGGTCGTCTGCTGGTCGCGGACCTCGACGTAGAGTTCCATCGGCTCCTTGGCGTCGGTGTAGAGGTCAGCCTTGAGGAAATCGTAGCCCGTCCAGTCCTGCGGGCCGTCCATGCAGACGTACGACTTGTCAATCCTCATCGCCTTCTTGCCATCGGTCGCGTGCTCCTCGACCGTGGCGCTGCCGGGGAAGGGGTTCTTGTCCTCGAACGACGCGATGAGCTTGAGCGGCGGGCCGGTCACGACGGCTTTCTTGGCCTCCAGCCCCGTGCCGCAGGCGTAACAGGTCTTCCACTCGGGCATGTTCTTGTAGCCGCACTCGACGCAGCGGACCACGCCCGTCCCCAGCTCGCCCGGCGGGGCGATGGGCTTCTCCTCCTCGCCGAGCACGGGCTTCTCCGTGAGCGGGACATTCTCGCCCACCTTCACGAGCGAAACGTCGTCAACCCAGAAGTAGCCTGGGGCCATCAGGCCGAAGGAGAGGGCGACCTTCTTCTTCGCCGGCACGTCGGCCACGTAGGTCAGCTTCGTCCAGCCGAACGTCCCGTTCTTCCCGAGCTGGATATACTTGTCGTTGAACATCAGCTCGGTCGTCATGTTCCAGGTGCCGAAGCCGATATCGAGTCCGCGGAGATAGGCTGTCACCTGATAGCGTCCGGGCTCCAGCTCGATCTCTTGGCGATTGCGGATCTTGGGCGCGGCCCCGCCGAAGAAGAGGAACGAGTGCTTCCCCGTCCGGGCGATCGTCCCCACCCGGAACTCGCATTCGCCCTCATACTTCCACCCCGCCCATTTCTGGAACACGAACCCCCACCTGTCCTTCTCCTTCGTCAGCTCGAAGGAGGGGTCATCGATCAGGTTCTTCTCCTCGGCGGCCCGCCCCACCATGGGCAGGAGCATGCAGGCGGCGAAACGCAGAGCGGCAGATTGCCATTGGCGCATGGGGCGTTCCTTGAGAAGGGTTGTGCCTCGTCACGTACTCCGCATCATAGCGACCGCCGCTGCTCCGCGCAACCGGCGCAGGTGCGTTCCGCTGAGTCTGCCGCACGCTGTACGCGGCCGCGATCGTCTTGCATTCCGGGCGATGCGGATGTATCATGAAACGCGGAGCGAAGCCCGTGTCAGCAATCGAGAGAATTCGGCAGAAAGTCCGGCTGCGCGACTACTACCTGTCGTCGCACGCCGAAGACGAGTTGGCCGATGACGGCTTCGAGAGGGCCGATGCTGAGCACGCGATTCTACGCGGGTTCATCGAAAGGAAGCTCACCGACGACCCGCGAGGAACCCGCTACCGCATCGAGGGCCCCGCACGTGACGGCCGCGCGATGTATGTGGTCTGCCGCTTCCGGGAAGCAGCTAGCATGATCGTGATAACCGCGTACGCGAAGGGTGATACAGATGAAGTGTGAGTTTTGCTCTGGCGACACTGTTCCCCGCAAGGTGAGAAAACAGCACTGGCTGGAGGGCCGGCTCTACATCGTGGAGAACGTGGACGCGGAGGTCTGCCGGGGATGCGGCGAGCGCTACTTCCACGCCCGCACCCTCGACCAGATTGACGCCCTCATCCACGGCGAGCACGCGGTGAAGGAACTGCTCTCGGTCGAGGTGCTCAGCGTGTAGGCCCAGCTGGCGCCGGCCCTTGGACATAGCCAAGGAGGACGCATGGCATCCTCAGATGCTCAGGAGTTCACTCGGCTCTACGAAGCTATTCACGCCTGTCGCAAGTGCGCCCCCGGTGTCGTCCCGAGTTGCGTCCCGCGCCGAGCGGACGAGGCGGCCAGCGGGTCGGGGATTGTGCTGATGGCGCAGGCGCCTGCGAAGCATGGGGTAAGGGAATCAGGCGTTCACTGGGTGGACAAAGACGGGCATCTCAAGCAAGGTCCGGCTACATTCCTGGATGGGTATCTCAGGCAGCTCGCCTATAGTGTGGACCCGGAGGCCTCTGGCTGCAAGAGGCCGTACACGACCAACGCACTCCACTGCTGGACTGGGCCCGGCGAACAGCCGGGGAAGGACCGCGAGCCAAGCGATCATGAACTCCAGAACTGCGAGGAATGGTGGCTCAAGGAGTTCGAGCTTGTGAGACCCAAGGTCGTCATTCTCCTCGGGGCGCCCGCGGCCAAGTCCTTCGCTCATGCGTGTGGAGACCCGATCCTCGGCAAGCTGGCGGGCAAGCCGTTCGCCACCGTCCGCAGAGACTCCAGGTTGTTCCGGCGACTTCTGTTCAGCCAAGGGGATGTCGTGCGGTTACGCGATCTGCTTGTGAGGCGCTACGTTGTGCCGCACCCGTCAAACTGGCAGTACCGCGGCAGAGAAGTGATATACCAGCAAGTTACCGAGCTAGTGTCCGACGCGTTGGGGAATGGGTGAGCGGAACCAGTCAGCGTCCAATGTGCCTGGTCCGTCTGCGGGAAGCGGAAAAGGACCACCTGGCCCTCGCGGATCACGAGAAGGCTTCCTTGATGTCGGCAGGCGTGTAGGGGGAGGGCTCGTCTTCCATCCCCCGCATGGCCTGAGAGAGCGAGAGTTCGGCCCAGGCGGCGTCCTCGCGCTCGCCGGCGGCCAAGCGGGCCCTGGCCTCGAGGTGCTCCACGAAGTCGAGGACCTCAGCTTGCGCGGGTTCTGGAAGGGATTGGAGGCGTTGAAGAATCTGTTCGGCAACGCTCATGGTTGCCTCCGTGAAGCAACGAATAGGCCCGAGAGCGATCGGACAGCCAAGAGCATTATAGCCCGCACAGGCGGGCAAATCAACGAACCGATTCGGCCTGCGGGTGGGTAGGCGTTCTCACGCAGCCCGCCACTCGCCATTCGCTGGGTGAGCTGGGCGAGGAGCTCGGGCGACACTGCCAGGGAGCACCACGGGCAACCCGTGTTTCTTGTCCTCAGGGGGCTTCCGGGCAATACCGCAGGGTCTCTCCCATCCATTCGCTCGCGTCGCGCCAGGCGACGCGCCGGGAGGCGATGTGGATGTCGGGGGCGTCGGGCGCGCCACGCCGCACCCAGAGCCACGTGTTTGGCTTACCGGTCACCGGCAGCCCGCAGAGGTAGACCTTCAGGTGGAAGATGCCTTCCTCAAGCGAGAAGGTGGCGCTGGAGATGACCGAATCGCAGTTGTCCGGGGAAGGCATGGTGCGGAAGAGAAGGACCTCATCGAACCGCAACTCGATGGCAGAAGGCTGCTCGGCGCCGAGATGAAAGAGGGCGCGAACGTGCGTGTCGAGGTTGATCGCACAAGCCATGCTCCCCTGGTCAACGTAAGTCTCGGTCCAGACATGGGCTTCGCGGAAGCAGCCGTCGTGGAAGCGGCCGCACCGCCGCATCAGGGCGTCAAGGTCTGCCTGCGATTCCAGCTTCAGCCATTCCATCGCCTAGTTCCTGCGCACCATCATAGTGCCCGGTACGCAGGTGGTCAAGCTCGCCTGAGGCGGTCAAGGGAAAGCAGCGTCAGGCCACCGTCTTGAATTCCCTGTGGCCGGCAGTATACTTGTCGCTGTGGGACCGGGGCAGCCACTTGCGTGCAGAAAGGGACCCAGGCGTGAGGACGACAGGAAGGCTCGGATGGGGGGTGGCGTTGGGGTTGGCGGTCGTGGTGGCGCTCGGCGGGCAGGCAGCCGCCGCTGAGAAGCCGGTCGGCGTGGTGTGCAACGTCAAGGTCGTGTCGGACAAGGTGGACGATGTGTCCAGCCTCGAAGACTGGAAGCGGTCGTGCATCAAGGACGGGATGTCGAACGACGAGAAGGCCCTCGCCATCTGGAAGACGGTGGTGAAGTACCGCCACCAGTGCGCCCCGCCCAACGAGTTCCTTCAGCAAGAGAACAACGTCCACGACGTGATGAAGACCATTCACGTCTACGGCTACGGCATGTGCTGCTGCGCGTCGGCCAACGTCCAGCAGCTCGCCCGCTTCATCGGCTGGGACGCCCGCGGCTGGGCGATCACCCAGCACAGCGTGCCCGAGGTCTATTACGACAACGCCTGGCACCTGCTCGACGGCTCGCTGATGAACTGCTTCCGCAACCCCGACAAGTCGCTGGCGAGCGTGGCCGACATCCAGAAGGCGGTGAAGGAGTGGCACGAGGCGAACCCCGGCTACCGCGGCGACGACGGCAAGCTCCGCAAGTTCGCCGCCAAGGGCAACTGGCGTAAGGCCGGCCCAGCCCTCCTCGCCACCAGCGAGAGCTACAGCGAGGACGGCCCCAACGCCGCCGGCTGGCACGGCTGGTCCTCGACAATGATCGAGTATGATAGGGCCGACAGGCACCACAACTATGAATACGGCTACTCCCAGGGCTACAAGCTGAACATCCAGCTCCGCCCCGGCGAGCGCCTCACCCGCAACTGGTTCAACAAGGGCCTGCACATCAACGGCGATGGGAGCGGCGAGGGGCCGGGCAACATCGTGAAGGACCGCAATGGCCTGAGCCTTCAGCGGAGGCTGGGCGACATCGCCCCCGGCCGCATCGGCAACGGCACGCTCGAGTACGAGGTGCCCGTGGGCGACCCCGCCCTCCTCGCCAGCGTGCTGACGGCGGATAACGTCGCCGCCGGCCGCAAGGCGCCCGCCCTCGGCGCGAAGGACCCCGCGAAGCCCGGCGTGCTCGTCCTCCGCATGCCATCGTCCTACGTCTACCTCGGTGGCGAGGCCGCCTTCCAGGCAATCGTCGGCGCCGGCGGCAGCATCGCCGTCAGCTTCTCGGACAACAACGGCCTCGACTGGAAGGAACTCGAGAAGGTGACTGCCTCGGGCCTCAAGAAGCTCGACCTCAAGCCCCACGTCTACCGCCGCTACGACTACCGCCTGAAGTTCGAGTTCAGCGGCGAGGGCACGGGCCTCGACAGCCTGAAGCTCACCCACGACATCCAGCACTCGCAGTGCCCGCTGCCCGCGCTGGCCGAGGGCGACAACGAGATCACCTTCTCCGCCGGCGCCCAGGAGGGCACGATCACCATCGAGGGCGCCACGAACCCCGACGCCAAGCCCAAGCAGCTCATCGCCGCCGACTTCCATCCCGAGTTCAAGGGCGCCGACCACAAGATGTTCCGCGTCAAGGAATACGACGAGAAGGGCGGCAGCATCACCTTCCCCGTCGAGACGCCCGGCGACATCGTCCGCATCCGCGGCGGCGCACACTACCGCGCCCGCGACAAGCGCGAGGGCTGGACCCTTCAGGCCTCGTTCGACGACGGCAAGACCTGGGCCGAGGTGGGCAAGATGCCAGGCCCCATTCCCGGCTCCACCAAGTACTTCACTCTGGAGAACGTGCCGAAGGGCGTGAAGAAGGCCCTCGTCCGCTTCCAGAGCACTCCGCTGAAGAACACCCTCTGCATCTTCGACTTCCGCATTGATGCCGACTACGCGGAGCGGGCACCCGGAGCTGGCGACGGGTCGGGCGGCTTCCGCCCGGTCAAGATCACCTACGTGTGGGACGAGGCCGGCGCCGAGAAGCGCGACATCCACGTCGCCAAGTCCCCGAAGGACACCTACACTATCAAGTGCGCCGCCGCGCCGCTGATGAAGTCCATCATCCTCGATCTGGCGGAATAGCGGCCCCTGGATTCGGGCACGGAGCGCTTGCAGGGCTGGGGCGCATCTGGTATCCTCTGTGCGACCGAGGGGGGGGCATGGGGGTGCTCCAGAGGGTGCTGAGGGACCAATCATGGAACCGGTCGTCAGGACGCTCATCCTCCAGCGGTTCCGCAGTGTCCGTTCGGCTATGGTGAGCTTCGACAACCCGACCTTCCTGGTCGGGCGGAATGGCTCAGGCAAGAGCAATCTGCTCGATGCCTTCGCGTTCCTGGCCGAGGCGATGGTATCGCCGCTACAGGCCGTGTTCGACCGGCGCGGCGGCATCTCGGTCGTGCGCAGCAGGATTCCCGGAGGACACCACCCTCCGAAGCTCGGGGTGGCGGTAGTGCTAGGGGCCATGAACGGGGAGACTCAGAGCGGACGATACGCCTTTGAGATCCGTGCCCTGCCCAACTACGGGTTCGAGGTGCTCAGGGAGCAGTGCCGAGTGGTGTCACGCGACGGTCGAAGGGCGTGGTTCGACCGCGTAAGGGGCAAGTTCGACTCGAACGTCAAGGGACTCGATCCTTCGTTGGAAGCGGCATCGTTGGGCCTGCCGGTGGTTGGGGGCGATGCTCGCTTTGCACCCGTGCTGCGGGCGCTGGCAGGAATGCGTACCTACGCGATCGAGCCGGCGAAACTGCGGGAGATGCGGGACCCCGACGCCGGCGTGAGCCTGCGTCGCGACGGCGGCAACGCGGCCAGCGTCCTCCAGGAAGTCGAGCGCCGCGCGCGAGAAGCCGATGTCGAACGCATCTGCGAAGTGCTTGGCACAATTGTGCCCCACACCGTGGCGGTCCACCCAAAGAAACACGGCAACAAGCTATCCCTGGAGTTCCAGCAGGAGTGGGGCGAGGACAGGAAGCGGGTGCGATTCGACGCCTTCAGCATGTCCGATGGCACCCTCCGGGCGGTGGGCCTGCTGACCGCGGTCTACCAGAATCCTGCCCCATCCGTGCTCGCAGTCGAGGAACCGGAGGCTACAATCCATCCCGGGGCGCTGGGCGCGGTGCTGGATCTCCTGCGCCATGCAAGCCGCGGAATGCAGGTCATCGTGAGCACCCACAGCCCGGAGGTCCTGGACGAGGAGTGGATTCAGGACAACCATCTGCGTATCGTGGACTGGCAGGAGGGTGCCACGCGGGTTGCCCCTGTGTCCGAAGCATCACGCCGGGCGCTCCAGGAGCACCTAATGGGGGCAGGCGAACTGCTGCGTTCCAACGCCCTGGATCCCGAGCCATTGTTCCAAGATGCCGCTGACCTCAAGGAAGGTGGTCTCTTCGAGGACGTGGCCGCATGACCATCCAACCGATTGTGGAGGGGCATGGCGAAGTCACAGCCGTGCCAGTGCTTCTGCGCCGCCGTTCTCATCCTGTTCGACAGCGATGACGACTGCCCCAAGGAACTCGCGCCCCTTGTCCAGAAGTGGGCGGCTGAGGAAGCACACGAGCGGCCCTGTGCCGTGGTCGTGGCGCACCGCGAGTATGAGGCGTGGTTTCTCGCAGCCATCGAATCCTTGAGGGGCAAGCAAGGGATCCTCCCTGACGCCATGTCACACCCCGATCCGGAGCGGCCGCGTGACGCGAAAGGGGAACTGGAGGCCCGAATGCCACCGGGGCGGAGTTACTCGGAAACGGCTGACCAGGCTGCGCTCACTGCCCAGTTCGACATGGCTGCCGCCTATGCGCGATGCCGCAGCTTCAGGCGGATGATCAGCGCCTTCGGAACCCTTGCCGTTCGCCTGGGCGTCACCCTCCCCCAATGGCCGGCGGCGTCCTGGCGGCACGGGTGATCTGGCACAAGGAGGCCACTACATGATGAGATGCTCTCGGAGCTTCACGGCGTGGGTCAGAAGCGTCAGCGCTGCCTGGCTCCTCCTCGCGGCTACGGCGGCCGGCGAGGCGAACCGGGCCGAGCTTCAGGTGATGGACAAGGTGGAGCGGCATGGCGTGACCTGGACGTTCACGGAGAAGGTGAAGGTCGGGCGGTTCGTGAATGGGGACTGGTATGTGGTCGGGCCATGCACCGTCGCGTCCATCGCGCCGCCGGCGGAGAACGACCGGAACGGCTCCGTGCTCAACCTGCCGCTGCGGCCGGGCCAAAGCCCCTTCGATGCGCGCTCGCCGGGCGGTCGCTACGACCCGAAGATGCGCGCGATGCCGCCCGTCCGGATGAAGCCCGGCGACGCGCTCATCTCCTCGATCAGCGTGGACAAGATGCGGGAACTCCCCGCGCCCGTGCGGCCGGCCGACAAGGCGCACAGCCCCGTCCGAAGCGTCTCCGTCCTCACCTGTCTGGCCGAGGCGGCGCCGCCCGACGCCTTCCGCCCAGGCTACTGCGACTGCGAGCAGAAGCTCTATCTGGCCCGCAACCTGCGCCGCGACCTCCTGCCGCGTCTCGCACGCCAGGGCGTCCGCTTCCAGATCGAGCCAGGCATCCCCTTCACCCTCGACGAGTGGGCCAAGCGCTTCAAGCGGCCGTGGCTGGACGTGTGTTTCTTCGGCTTCGACGCCGCCATCGAGTACCAGCCCCACTACGGCCGTGAGGTCGGCCGCGCCGTCGGCATCGCCGCACTCCTCCTCTGCCTCGACTTCACGCCCGAGGAGAAGGAGAAGCTGCTCCTCGGCTTCGTGCAATACGGCATTGACCTCTGGGGCATCGTGCGGGCCGGCTACCCCGGCTGGCCCGCCCACGGCGGCCACGGCACGGGGCGAAAGCTCCCCATCGTCTTCGCCGGCCTCCTGCTCGGCGACGCGGAGATGCAGACGCCCCTCAAGCGCTTCCCAAAGCTCAAGTTCGGCGAGGACATGCAGACGATGCACGACAAGTGCTGGACGGGGGCCAAAGCCGTCTACGCCGGCCACGTCGGCAAGGACGGCACGCCCAACGAAAAGGGCTGGGGCGCCTACGAACACCTGCCCCCCGACCAGTGGCCCGCCGACATCGGCGAGGCCTACCGCCGCACCTGCACCAGCCTCGCCTGGGTCGGCCAGGCACTCGCCCTCCGAATCCTCCACGCCGAGAAAGCCTGGAACCACGACGCCTTCTTTGACTACGTGGACCGCTGGATGACCGAGGACGACACGCAGCACATCGCGGCCATCAAGAAGGCACGCGGCAAGGACTACTCGGCCTCCTGGTCCCGACAGGGCAACGCCTGGGACCCCTTCGTGGACGACCTGTGGGCCAAGTACCGCAACAACCTGCCCCCTGAGAAGCGAGACACCAAGTGACGCGACGCATCGGCTCGGCATTCGGATTCATGGCCCTACTGGCCGGCACCGCATTTGCCGGCAACTGGCCCGGCTTCCGCGGCCCGACGGGCATGGGCACGACCGACGAGAAGGACCTGCCGCTGAAGTGGGACGGCAAGAGCGGCAAGGGCATCCTCTGGAAGGCGCCCCTCAAGGGCACCACCGGCCACTCAAGCCCCATCGTGTGGGACGACCGCGTCTTCATCACCACCGCCGCCAAGCAGAACCGCGAGCAGGAGGAGAAGAAAGAGGTGCCCGAGCACCACCTGGCCTGCTACCAGGCCAGCGACGGCAAGCTCCTCTGGCGCACGCAAATCCCCCAGGGCAAGGAGCCGATGGGCTACGCCATCTACGCCGTGCCCACGCCCGTGACCGATGGCAAGGCGGTCTACTGCTGGTTCGGCTCCGCCGTCGTCGCCGCCGTGGACTTCGAGGGCAAGCTCCTCTGGCGCCACGAGCGGCCCGGCCCCTTCGTCCTCAACCCAGGCATCTGCCAAAGCCCCATCCTCTTCCGCGACACT
>VGYV01000246.1 GCA_016872855.1 Planctomycetota bacterium | reverse complement strand
CAAGGTCTTCCGCCGCTCGGAGACGCAGGGCGAATGGGTCTCGGAGTGGGGCTACGAGGTGTGCGGCAAGACGAGCACGGCCCAACGGACCGGGCGCGGCCCCATCGGCTGGTTCGTCGGCTTCGCCCCAGCCAACGACCCGCGCGTAGTCTTCACCGTCGCCCTCGAACACCAGGACGCCACTATTCACGGGGCCGACGTGGCGGCCCCCCTGGCCCGCCGCGTGCTCGAGCGGCTGCCCGAACGCTACCTCGAGGGCGTGCCCGGCCGTGACCTGCGCGAGCGGACCCGTCAGCGTCTGCAGAGCTCGACCCAGCTGCCCGCCGGTGTGGGCGGGGCGTCTCTGCCCCGCGCGGGGCACGGAGGCCCCGCCCACAGCGCGGGCGACGCCGGGGCGGCGCAGCCGGCGGACCGGAGGGCCGAGCAATGATGATGATACGCGGCCTGCGCCTTCGTGCCCGCGACTGGCTTCTGCTGGCCAC
Organism: Planctomycetota bacterium; assembly: GCA_016872855.1. Classification (GTDB taxonomy): domain Bacteria; phylum Planctomycetota; class PUPC01; order DSUN01; family DSUN01; genus DSUN01. The sequence continues at coordinate 11,065 of VGYV01000246.1, read as the reverse complement.
GGCGGCCGCGCTCCTCGCCATCGGCGTCGCTTTCGTCTACAGCGCCTCATACCGCTCCGGCCCGATGGGCGAGGGCTACTACACGACCAGCCCGGCCAAGCAGGTGCAGTGGATAGCCATCGGCCTCGCGGCCCTCCTCGCCGTGATGGCGCTCAACTACCGCCACCTGCTCGAGCACGCATTCATCCTCTACGGCATCGGCCTCGGCCTCCTGGTCCTCGTCCTCTTCTTCGGCGTGACCAGCGAGGAGATTCACGCGCGGCGCTGGCTCAACCTCGGGCCCTTCCGCGCCCAGCCCTCCGAGTTCATGAAGCTCTTCGTCATCCTCGCCCTCGCACGCTACCTGATGGACACGGAGTCGCATCGGCGTCTTTCAGGGCTCCTCGTGCCGCTGGGGATGGTGGCCGTGCCGATGGCGCTGATCGTGAGGGAGCCTGACCTTGGGATGGCGCTGGTGTTCCTGCCCATCGCCTTCGCCATGCTCTACGCGTCGGCGGCCCGCCCGCGGCACCTGCTGGCGGTGGTGGCCGCCATGGCCGCCGCAGTGCCGCTCCTGTGGCCCCACCTTCACGCTTATCAGAAGGAGCGCATCCTCGGCTTCCTCACCCAGGACGAGCCGCGGTCGCGCCAGGAGCTGCTTCGCCTCGACCTCTATCAGCTCGAACAGGCCAAGATCGCCATCGGCTCGGGCCAGCTCTTCGGCCAGGGCTGGGGCCGCGGGAGCCAGAACCGCCTGAACTTCATTCCGGCCAAGACGCGGAACAACGATTTCATCTTCGCCGTCATCTGCGAGGAGTGGGGCTTCGTGGGCGCGAACGCCGTCCTCGCCCTCTACTTGCTCCTGCTCATCCTGTGCGGGCGGGTGGCCGAGGAGGTCCACCACCCAGGCGGGCGCCTCATCGTGGTCGGCGTCACCGCCATGCTCGGCACGCAAGCCATCGTCAACACCGCGATGGCCGCGGGACAGCTCCCCATCGTGGGCCTCACGCTGCCGCTCGTCAGCTACGGCGGCTCCTCGATCCTCTCCTCGCTCATCGGCCTGGCCCTCGTCGCCAACGTCAGCGCCTACCAGCGGGTGAGCCTGGCCACAAATGTGCTCGACCCCGAGGCCGAGGCCCGCCGCGCGATGGCCCCGATGCCCGAGGAAACCTTCATGCGCTCCTGAATCCGTAATCCGTAATCCGTAATCCGTAACAAGACAGGACGAGGCCGGGCTTCCTCTTCTCTGGTTACGGATTACGGATTACGCATTACGGATGATGCCGTGAGCAAGCCAACCCGAAGTCAACCGGCAACGAAACATGGATATGGCCCTCTACGACACGATTCTCTCCCGCATCCAGCAGCCGGCGCAGTACATCGGCGGCGAGTGGAACGCCGTGGTGAAGGACCACGCCTCTGTGGGCCTCACGTTCGCTCTGGCATTCCCCGACACGTATCCCATCGGGATGTCGCATCTGGGCATCGCCATCCTCTACGACGTGCTGAACCGCCAGCCTCACATCGCGGCGGAGCGGGCGTTCATGCCGTTGCCCGACATGCAGGCGGCCCTCCGCGCCCACGGGCTGCCGCTCGTGAGCCTGGAGACGCGGACGCCGCTGGCGGCCTTCGACGCCATCGGCTTCTCGCTCCAGTACGAGCTGTGCTTCACCAACGTGCTGGCCATGCTCGACCTGGCGGGCATCCCGGTCCGCTCGGAGCAGCGGGACGACCGTTGCCCTCTCGTCGTGGCCGGCGGGCCGGGCGCCATGTCGCCCGAGCCGCTCGCTCCCTTCATTGACCTCTTCGCCGTGGGCGACGGCGAGGAGATGGTTCTCACGCTCGCCGAGGCCATCCGCTCGACGCGCGGCCTGCCCCGAGCCGAGCGCCTTCGTGCCCTCGCCCAGGCCAGCCCGCACTTCTACGTCCCCTCGCTCTACCGCGAGGGGCCTGGTGGCACAGGCTTCCAGCCTGTGGGGGGCACAGGCAAGATGCCTGTGCCACCACTCCCAATCACCCGGGCGGTCGTCCGCGACCTCGAGCACGCGGCCTACCCCGAGCGGCCCATCGTGCCCTTCATCGAGACGGTGCACGACCGGATCACTTTGGAGATCATGCGGGGCTGCACGCAGGGCTGCCGCTTCTGCCAGGCGGGGATGACGCGGCGGCCCGTGCGGCCGCGCTCGGTCGAGGCCCTGCACCGCATCGCCTGCGCCGCCTACGCCGCTACGGGGCACAACGAGATCAGCCTCGCCTCCCTCTCGTCGAGCGACTATCCGCAACTGCGCGAGCTGCTCGGCAGAATGGCGGGGACCTTCGACCCGAAGGGGGTGAACATCGCCCTCTCGTCGCTCCGCGTGGGCGACCAGCTTTCGGACATACCGAGCCTGATTCGCGGCGTGCGCAAGGCCGGCCTCACCATCGCCCCCGAGGCCGCCCGCGACCCCCTCCGCCGCCGAATCAACAAGAACATCACGACCGACGACCTCCTCCGCGCCGCTCGCGAGGCATTCCGCCAGGGCTGGCGGGCGGTGAAGCTCTACTTCATGATCGGCCTCCCAGGCGAAACGGACGAGGACGTTGACGGCATCGTGGACCTCGCCTACGAGGTGTCGGCGCAGAGAGGCGGGCGCGGCGGCGAGGTGAACGCGACCATCTCCTCCTTCGTCCCCAAGCCCCACACGCCGTTCCAGTGGGAGCCGATGGATGAGCCGGAGGTGCTTCGGGCCAAGCAGGCCCGCATCCGCTCCCAGGCCCGCGGCCGCCGCGTGAAGTTCAAGTTCCACAACGTCGAGTCCAGCCTCCTCGAGGCCGTCCTCAGCCGCGGCGACCGCCGGGTCGCGGAAGCCGTCGAGCGGGCCTGGCGGCTCGGCGCGCAGCTCGACGCCTGGGACGAGCATTTCCGCTTCCCACTCTGGCAGCAGGCATTCGAGGAGACAGGCGTCCGCATCAGCGACTACGCCCATCGGCGCTGGGGCGAGGACGAATGGCTCCCCTGGGACCACATCTTCGCCGGCGTGACCAAGCAGTTCCTCCTCGCGGAGAAGCATCGCGCCGAGCGAGGCGAGACCACCCCGGACTGTCGAGACGGGAAGTGCACGAGGTGTGGCGCGTGTGTCACAACCTGATTTCCGATTTGCGATTGCCAATTGCCGATTGAAAACACCCCCTCGGCCAGGCACAATGGCTGTCTGAAATCGGCAATCGGAAATCGGCAATCGGAAATAACCCGAAGCGAAAGGGGACAAGACCTGGAAACCCCTGTCGTCTTTCAAAGCGGCACGCGCCTCGTCGGCATCCTCCACGCGCCCGAGGGCGAGGCGAAGGGGGCGGGCGTGGTCTTCCTCCACGGCTGGACGGGCTATCGGGTGGGGCCGCACCGGATATTTGTGGAGGCGGCGCGACGGCTCGCGGCCGCGGGCTATCACGCCCTGACCTTCGACTTCCGCGGCCGGGGCGACAGCGACGGCGACCACGAGGCGACGAACCTCGACCAGATGATCGAGGACGCCCGCGCCGCCCGCCGCCTGCTCCTCGAACAGCCCGGCCTGACGCGCACCTACTGGTGCGGCCTGTGCTCCGGCGGCAACGTGGCCCTCGGCGCCGCCTCGCTCGACAAGGAGGTGGACGGCCTTCTCCTCTGGTCCACCCCGCTCTTCGCCCCGTTCAAGACCCGCAAGCAGGAGGTGAAGCGCCGCGGCATCTTCCTGGCCGACTACGCGCGAAAGCTCTTCCGCCGCGAGACGTATGCGAAACTCTTCCGCGGCAGAATCCGCTTCGGCATCATCACCCGCATCCTCTTCGGCCGCCGAGCCGCGCCCCAGGGCACGCGGAACCCGAAGGATTCGCTCCGCGACATCATGACCGAGTTGCGCGGCTACAAGGGGCGAGCCCTGTTCATCTACGGCAGCCGCGACGACGAGGCGGTGGGGGCGCCGGAGTTCTACGAAGGTTTCTGCCGCGGCCAGGGCATCCCTGCCGCCTTCCACACCATCGAGGGCGCAAACCACAGCTTCTACTCAGTCGCCTGGCAGAACGAGGTGCTCGGCCTCAGCCTCGACTGGCTCGACCGGCCGTGACCCGCGCGAACTCACTCTGATCCGACCGATCCGACGGATCCGACGGATCGGACGCATGGCGACAGGCTGGAAAATAGAAGGACCCCCTCGCGGCGGGAGCCCCGAGGAGGTCCTTCTATGTCATGCGAGACGCAGTTGGCTTAGAGGTCCTGCGGCCTGACGGTGCTGCGCTTGTTGGCCTTCGCGCGCTCGATGGCCTTCTCGACGCAGCAGACGACGCAGGCGTTGAGCGCATCGAGCAGCTCGCCGGACATCATGGCGCCCTTGGCACGAATGAGTGCCCTGATCTTGCTGCCTACGACGACCGGCTCCACCTTCGCTGCCTTCTTTGCCATTCTCGCATACACCCCCAACAAGGGTTCCGTGACCCGAGGTCGCGTGCCCACGTCGGGCCGCGTCCCCTCCGATTCTCTCCCGTATATAACGGTTATTGGCCCTTCTGTCAAGCCCAAATTCGCAGAAAATCGCCGATTTTCTGCGGCTAGGGGCCGATTCACGGGCGATCTGGCCCACTCAAGCCTCCTTCAGCACGTCCGGGAGGCGTGGGTCGGCCGCCAGGTCGTGCTCCGGGACGGGCACGGCCTCGAGCAGGCGGTCCACCAACTTGTCCGAGGTCATGCCCTCGGCCTCGGCATTGAAGTTCTTGATGATGCGGTGGCGCAGGACGGGGTGGGCGACGGCCCGGATGTCCTCGGTCGAGACGTAGTAGCGGCCGTTGAGGACGGCGCGGGCCTTGCCGCCGAGGATCATGTACTGGCCCGCCCGCGGTCCGGCGCCCCAGCGGACGTAGCGGCGGATGAAGTCGGGCGCCCCAGGCTCGTTCAGCCGCGTGCTGCGGGCCAGGCGCATCGCGTAGCGGATCACGTGCTCGGCGATCGGCACCTTGAGCACGAGCTGCTGGAGGCCAATGATCTCCTGCGCGCTCAGCACCGCGCTCAATTGCGCGCTGAAGGGCGCCGTCGTGACCCGCAGGATGTCGAACTCCTCGGCCTCGCTCGGATAGTCCACGATGATCTCGAACATGAACCTGTCGAGCTGGGCCTCGGGCAGCGGGTAGGTGCCCTCCTGTTCGATGGGGTTCTGGGTCGCCAGGACGAAGAAGGGGTCGGGCAGCACCCGCTTCTCGCCGCCCGCCGTCACCTGCCGCTCCTGCATCGCCTCGAGCAGCGCCGCCTGGGTCTTCGGCGGCGTGCGGTTGATCTCGTCCGCGAGGATCACGTTCGCAAAGATCGGCCCCTTGAGGAACCGGAACGACCGCTCGCCCGTGCTCTTGTCCTCCATAATCACCTCCGTGCCCGTGATGTCCGAGGGCATGAGGTCGGGGGTGAACTGGATGCGGCTGAAGGTGAGGTGGAGTGCGCGGGCGAGGGTGCTGACCATGAGGGTCTTGGCCAGGCCCGGCACGCCGACGAGGAGGCCGTGGCCGCGGGCGAAGATGGCGATGAGGAGGCGCTCGATGACCTGCTCCTGGCCCACGATCACCTTGGCCAGCTCCCCGCGAATCGTCTGATAGGCCTGGTTGAGTTTCTGCACGGCCTCCAGGTCGGTCTCCTCGACAGCGAGGGGGATGACGTCCTCGGGAAGCTCGGAGTCTGCCATTACGTATCTCCTGTTGTCTACGGATTCCCCGTGATTCTGAGTATGCGGAACCGCGGGGGCTGCACGATCACCATGTCGTCGCCAAACCATGCGGGGCCGCGGGGCTGCCCCGTGTCGCTCTCGACCACCGCGCAGAGCGCGGCGCCGACGCGCGAGAGGCTCTTGAGCACGCCGGCCCCCAGCGGCAGGCGCTGGTGCGGCTCGCCGGTCGCCCTGTGCAGGACGGCCAGGTCCGCGCGGCCAGCCGCCCGGTCGTCGGACACCGTCAATCCGAGAACAAGGGCCGGGCCGTCTGCGTCCCACGCGGCCAGGTCCTCCTCGCGCGGGAGGACGCGTGACCAGGCGACCTCGCCCGTCGAGGGGTCGAGCCGCCGCACGGTCGCTCGCGTTCCCTGCCGCGAGGCCAGGTAGAAGCCGTCGGCCGCCAGCGCCGCGAAGAGCACCCGCTCGCCCCGGCCCAGCGCCAGCGACCAGGCGGGCGCGCCCGTGGCGAGCCGGCGGCACTCGATCACCTCGGTGCCCTGCCCGTCCGCCCCCTGGGCGACAACGACCGCGCCGGCGGCCCACAGGCGGCGGGCCGCGAAGTTCGGGATGCGCACGCCCCAGGCCACGGCGCGGCGCGTGGGGTCCCAGCACCCCACGCTCCCGCCCATAGCGTAACAGAGGCGCCCGCCGGTGTCCAGCGCGACGCAGGGCGCGCCCAGGGCAAGGGGCTCAGCGGCCTCGAATCGAACGCGTCCGTCGAACGGGTTGATGACCCGCACGGTCGCGGGGCGCGACGTGGCGAGGACGAGGCCGTGGTCCCACAGGGCCAGCTCGTGGACCACGGGCTCCTCGACCTGGCTCCGCCACAGGACCGCTCCCGCGTCGGGGTCGGCGGCCACCAGGCGGCCGCGGCCGTCCACCAGGGCCACGATGCCTGCCGCAGCAACCTGTGGCGCGGGCGCCTCGCCTGCGCGCTCGGCCCCCTCGACGGGGAGCGACCAGGCGACGCCGCCATCGTCGAGCCGCACCGCGTCGAGCCGCGTGCGCTTCCGCACCAGGGCGTGGCTGCCCACGACGCCGACGAGCGAGAGGAACGCCTGCTGCGGCTCGTCGGCCAGGCTGGGCCGTGCCCCGAGCTTCAGCTCCACGGTGCGGGCCTCCTCGCCGCGCAGGAACTCCAGGCGGACCACGGCGCCGGCGCGGCGCTCTGTGCACGTGTTGATGAGGTCCTGCGCGTCGCGGAGCGGCTTGCCGTCGAAGCGGACAAGAACGTCGCCGCCGCGGAGGCCCGCTCGCTCGGCCGGGGCGTCGAAGCCGTCGCTCACCGTGCTCCGGATGAGAACGCCTCCGCCGCGCCGCTCGGCGTCCTCGATGCGGATGCCGATCCACCCCGGGCGGTTGACCCAGCGGACCGCCCCGTCGGCGGCGGAGCGGCACTCGATGGCCCGGCCCGCGAGCACGAGTATCCCCTCGGCAACCACGGGCTCCGTCGCCCCATACTCCGGCCGCGCCTCCCACCCTACGCGAAGCGGCGGCTTGATCTGGCTCGTCTGCTCTGTAATCTGTAATCTGGAATCTGGGATGCCCGTCTTCGGGCCGAGGCGGTCCAGCGCGCCGCGCGCCATCGCAACAGCCCCGGCCTTGGCGTATTGCGCGGCCAGCCGCCGCAGCGCCTCGGGGGCCGTGGGGGCAGCGGGGTAGTCCCGCACCAGTTGGTAAAGCCACAGCCGCGCCTCCGCGAGCCGGCCGCGCCCGTTGCCAGCAACGGGCTCCCGCTCCGCCACCTCGGCCAGCCGTTCCAGAGCCATCGGCGCCGCGAGGCTATTGGGATAGCGCTTCACGATGGCCGTCAGGTCGCTCTCCCCGCCCCGCTCGAGCGAGGCCGCGGCCAATCGCTCGAACGCCTCATAGGCCCCACGGCCCGCCTCGCGCAAGAGCGCGTCCAACTCGCCTCGGGCCGCCTCCCAATCGCCCTCGCCTGGCTCGGCCCAGCCCAGTACCTCTTGATAAGCGGCAACAGCCGTTTGTAGTGCGGCCTTCAGGCGGTCTTCCGGGGGACGGGCTGAGGCCCGCACTACGGCCTGTGCCAGGCGTGCCAGGCGAAGCAGCAGCGGCCGCCGCGCAGCTCCCTGGGCCGCGTAGCGCAACGCCGCCTCGCACGAGGCGAGCGCCAGGTCGGGCCGCCCCGCGCGCTCGTGCCGCCGCGAGAGGTCCGCGTGGCAATCGGCCAGTCGCCGCCGCACGTCGCCCAGCACATTCGCCGGCACGGCATCCGCCTGCCGCGTCGCAAGTTCCAGCACCTTCTCAAACGCCGCCACCGCCCCCGCCGCGTCGCCCGACCAGTGGCACTCCTGGCCCCTCGCGTGGTGGGCCAGCGGGTCGTCCGGCTTCGACGCAAGTTGCCGCTCGATGGCCTCCCGCCGCTCAAACGCGCCGAAGGCGTTGAGCGTGTAAAGCGTGGCCACGAACAGCCTGTCGCCCGCGACCACCAGGTCGCCCGAGGCCAGGTGCGCGCCTGGCGTAGCGGCCCGCGCCGCCGCCCAGTCCTCCCACGAGGTCCAGGCCAGCTCGCTCCCCGTGCCCGCATCGAGAAACAGGATGCCGCCGGCCACCGGCACGTGCAGGACGCGCCCCGCCAGCGCCGGCCGCCCCACCGCGGGCGACGGCAGCTCGGCCCGCCACACCGTTTCCCCTCGCGGCCCAAGGCACGTGGCCTCCGCTCCCACGACGCACGCCAGAGGTGTCGCATCTTCAATTCGCACATGGCCGCTATGTGCCAATTGAAGATGCGACACCACGCCGGCCAGATAACGATGTTCCCCCCGTTCCCGCCGCCACAGCACCTCGCCGCTATCCACAGCCACCGCATAGAGAAACTCCGCGTCGGGCGGCGTCAGATAGGCCACGCCGCCGGCGACGAACGGCGTCCAGCTCCGCCAGCCGTCGTGGCGGGACCACCGCCGCCCCGCCACCTGGTCGTAGCGCATCAGCCACCTGATGGCTCCCGTGGCCAGCTCGACGCCCGCGGCCACCCCGCCGCCGGCACACGCGACCACGATGCCGCGCCCCTCGGCCGGCGCACCCTCGAACCACAGTTGCGCCCGCCCGAAGCGAAACAGCGGGTCCGACGATCTCGCGGCCACAAACGTCCGCCACTCCAGCCCCCCGTCGCGCGCCCGCAGGCAGGCCACGTAGTAGTCGTCGCCCGCAGGCCCCCCGCGCAGGCCGACCACCAGCCGCTCGCCACACACCAGCGGCGCCGACACGAACCACCCGCCGCCCGCGCGCTCCGCGGGCAACAGGTCGGCCGCCGAGCACTGCCAGCGCAGCTCGCCGGTGCGCAGGTCCAGGGCCTCAAGGTGCCCGCCCATCCCAACGTCGTTGAACCGCGCCACCCGCCGATACGGCACGGAGCAATAGGCGTTTCGCTCATCCGTCGAGCACGCCCAGTGGCCCACGAAGAAGCTGGGCATGGCAAACGGCCCGGCCCCGCGCCACTCGACGCCCTCCTGCCGCCACGGCCACTCCCAGCGGAGCTTGCCCGTCGCCGCCTCGCGCGCCACCACCCCGCTGCGCGACGGGTAGACCACCAACCCCGCTCCCGCCGTCGGCAACACCCGCACCGAGGGCTCCTCCACTGTCCCGTCCACGCCCAGGACGACCCGCGGCGCGCGGTGGGGGGAGACGGCCTGTTCCGGGCCACGCGGCTGGATGACATCGGCCCACAGGAGGGGGCCGGGGCGGATGCCATTTCCGATTTCCGATTTCCGATTTCCGATTTCAGAGGCAAGTCGAAGCCGGAAGTCCGCCAGCGCCTCTGGTTGCCCGGCGATGGCCACCTTTGCCGCGGGGCCGAGCAATGCCACGGCCTTGGCAAGGAATGCCTCGGCGGCTTCGCCTTCGCCGAGCTGGGCCAGGCACACGGCCAGCTTCGCCGCCAGGGGCGCCAGCGGCACGTCGCTGTCGGGGCACAGCGCCAGGAGGCGTCGCCACGCGCGCAGCGCCCGCCCCGGCTCGCCGCGGGCGAGCCAGCCGGTAGCCAGGCAGTTTAGCGCCTCGTCGCCCCGCGAGCTGAGCAGGAATCGCTCGGCCACATATGCGACGCGTGCCAGCTCGCCGCTCGCCGCGGCAACGCGGAACAGCTCTTCCGCCAGGCGGTCCGCCTGCGCGCGATACGCCGCCAGCCCCTCGGGCGGGAGGCCGGCGAGCCGCTCCTCGACATAGCTTCGTATGGGAACGTAGAGGCGCGCCGACGGATGGCACAGCTCCCCCCCTGCCTCTTCGAGCAGGAGCTGGTACAGCTCGGCGGCTCGGCGCCAGTTCCGCTCCTGCTCCGCGCGTTGCGCCTCGGCCAGCACCACCGCAGGCCGGCCCGCCGACGCGTAGTCCACCGTCACCTCGCCCGCAGGCTCCGCCAGCGCCACGCCGGCCTGCGGAGTGCCCAGCGCCTGCTCCAGGAGCGCCGCGAGCCGAGGAGCCGGCGCGCCTTCGCCGCCCAGCGCCATGCCCGCACCGGCCACCAGCCACCCCGCAATCACCCATCTGGAGATGCGCATGCACCAGCTCACAAGAGACACCCTCGCCCATCCCCATCTTATGGGCGCGGCGGATGGGAGTCAAGGCGTTGAAGTGGTGGGTGAGCACGTGGCACGGTTGGCTTGCCCAACCGTGTCCGCCGCGCCGACACCCCACGGCTGGGCGAGCCAGCCGTGCCACATCATGGGCCGCTCGGTCGAATGCGCGAGAGAAAGTACTCCATCGCATCCGGCCACAGCAGCACGCCATTCACCGACCCCACAGGCCCCCAGCCCCAGCCACCGCCCCCAACGCCGCCCTGAAGGTAGAGGAACTGGTGAACCCGCTCCCTGCGGCTTCCCTGGTCGTTGAAGCGTTGCTTGTAGCGGTCGGGGTCGCTCGCTGCAATGTCGGTCCACAGCGACTCCATCCTCAGAGCCAGCGGCGTCCACTCCGCGTACGAGTAGCCCCACACATCGGTGAGCTCGAACAGCGACACGTTGCCTTTCACCCTCGGCTTCAGGTCCACCACGATTCCGTAGCCCTTGCGCGGCGCGTGGGCCTCCTCGAGCAGGTCGCCCGCCGTCGCGTGCCAGGCGAACGGCGGCGCGCCCGGCCCATACTTCGCCACGAACGGCTGGATCAGCCCACTCCCCTTCCCCGCCAGCGACAGCGTCCTGAGCTGAAGGAACTCGTGCGACCCGTCGGCATTCGGCGTCTTCGTATACAGCAGGAAGGGCATTGCAGCCTCCTTTCGTGCCACGCCCAAGGATTGTACAACCAGCCGCCCCCCTGTCAATCGCAGGGCGTCCTGGTTTGGAGTCCCGCCTTTAGGCGGTGAGCCCGGCGCAGGCCCCAAGGCCGCAGAGAAGACCGCCTGAAGGCGGGACTCCCAACGGTCCGGCTCC
>VGYV01000245.1 GCA_016872855.1 Planctomycetota bacterium | reverse complement strand
CACGAGGGCCGCGAAAATGCGGTCGTGACCCGCATCACGTTCGCGCCCGCGCGGCTGGCGCGCGAGATGACGCTGGCGTTCCGGCTTCGCTGAGAGGCGACGATGGGATTCGATTGCGGCCGAACTCGACGACGGGCTGACGCCCACGGGCGGATGCCGGGCAGCGAGGCCCCACTGCGCGGGCTCCGCGGCCGCATCGCGCGGCGCCGCGAGGAGGAGCGGCGCGTCCGCGCCCGCCGCATCGCGCTCATCGCGGGCGCCGCCGGGCTCGTCATCGCAGGGCTGGCCGCCTTGTTGCTGCTCGGCCGCTCGCGCGGAACTAACGGTCACGCCCGAGAGCCGAATGACTCGAAGGCCGCGCGTGGTGACCTCATCGTTCCAATGCCCCAGAGCTACATGCACACTGACGTGGCGCACCAGGTCGCGCGGCTCCGGTCGCCCGACCTGCGCTGGCGGGTCGAGGCGGCGAACACCCTGGCCACCATGGGGCCGCGGGCCTACGAGGCCGTGCCCGCACTCCTCAACGCCATGGCACGCAAGTCGTGCGAAATCGAGTTCTCCCAGGCCGCGGACAAGGCGCTCAAGGCCATCGGGGCCTCAGCCCTCCCCGCGCTGGCCGATGCCCTGCGCTCGAACGCGCCGCAGGCCCGGTTCCACGCCGCCTCGGCCCTGGCAAAGCTCGGCCCAGCCGCCGCGCCCGCCGTGAACCTCCTCGCCGAGGTGCTGGAGAGCGACCCCGACTACTCCGTGCGGTCCTGCGCCGCGGATGCGTTGGGCGCCATCGGGCCGGCCGCCTCGCCCGCACTGCCCGCACTCCGCCGCGCCGCCGGCAACCCCAGCGAGAAGCTCACCGGCGACACCGAGCGCGCACAGCTCCGAGTCCGCGCGCGCATGGCCATGCTCAAGATCCGCGGCGGGACGGGGAACTGAGCCGCGGGGCCACCCAGGCACACAAGGGCGTGTTGCCCAAACCCTGTTCACGGGATCAACCCCGTTTGGAGTCCCGCCTTTAGGCGGATTGGGGCAGGAGAAGACCGCCTGAAGGCGGGACTCCCAACGAGTTCACCCTTTGGGCAACACGCCCTCGCGGTCTTGTTTCGTGATTTCGTGTTTGGCGCTGGGAGATTGTTTGCCACTTGGGGCTTGGCTCTTGGGATTTCGTGAGAAATGCGGGCCAGCCGGTCAGCCGATGGCAACGCCGCCAGTCTCGCCCGTGCGGATGCGGATGCACTCGGGCAGGTCGAGGATGAAGATCTTCCCGTCACCGATCTGCCCCGTGCGGGCGCCCTTGATGATGGCGTCCACCGTGGGCTTGACGAAGCTCTCGTTGACCGCGATCTCGAGCCGAACCTTCTTCAGGAGGTTCACCTCGATGTCCACCCCGCGGTATGCCTCGTGGTAGCCCTTCTGTTGGCCGCAGCCCATCGCGTTGGCGACGGAGATCTTGAAGACCTCGGCCTTGTACAGCTCCTGCTTCACGTTGCTGAGCTTCTCGGGCTGAATGTAGGCGATGATGAGTTTCACCTGAGCGCTCCTTCTCACGGGTAGGGCGTGCACAGCCCTCGGAAGCCCTCGGGCCAGGCTCTGCACTCGGAATCGAGGAGAAGGACGATTGCAGGCGGTCCTCTGCGCTCTGCCGTGTGGCGTCTGTCGTCTGTCTGCTGCCCACTGCCCCCTCACGTGGTGGTGAAGACCTGGAAGCCTGCGTAGGCTTCCATGCCGCCTGCCGCGAGCAGACATCCTAGCAAGCCAGTTCCGACCCAAAGCCGCTTCCATCGCATCAAGCTTCTCCCTTCGCTGCCTAGGGGTAGAGGAGACCATTGGCCCGCGCCGCTCGCCCCATTCGCGCGCTGGGTGCAGGCTACGGCCTAGCTGTGTTATGGTCAACTTGCCCGGCCTCCTTCGAGGGGCCGCGCGACCGGGTACAGGCTCCAGACGTTTCTTGCCGCTCAACGGGCAACAATCGTGCCATGGTCTCCGTGTTCAACGTAAGTGCTGGCGAGGGTGCATGTTACGTCGCTTGCCCCGGCCCAAGTCAAGCGCGTGGGGCTACCGGTGGGTAGGTGGAGCGCCGGTCGCATACCACATGGTATGCCCCCTTGCCCCGCCCAAGAAAAGTGAGGGAGTCGAGGGACTCGGGGGAGTCGGGTATTTTGTGGTTGATCGCTCGGCGACCACAATTGCTAGTAGATGCAGCGCGAGGGGGGGAGCTCAGGCGCGGAAGCGGCGGGCGTCTATGCCGTGCTCCTTGACGCGGATGCCCATGAGGCGCTCGGTGAGGCCGAGGGCACGGGCAGCCTTGGCGCGGTTGCCTCGGGCCGCCTTCAAGGCGTCCACGAGCATGTCGCGCTCGATGGCGTCGAGCGTGGCCTCGAGGGTGCCTTTGGCCGTCAGGCGGCTGGGAACCGGCATCTGGAGGGTGGGGGGGAGGTGGTGGGCCTGAATCACGTCGCCCTCGGCCAGGAGGACGGCGCGCTCGATGCAGTTCTCGAGCTCCCGCACGTTCCCCGGCCAGTGGTAGGCCATGAGCATGTCGATGGCGGGGGTGGAGATGCGGCTGACGGCTTTGTGGTTGGCCTTGCTGTAGCGCTCGACGAAGTGGTCGGCGAGGAGCAGGATGTCGGTCTTCCGCTCCCGCAGGGGCGGGACGCGGATGGGGAAGACGTTGAGGCGGTAGTAGAGGTCTTCGCGGAACTTGCCCTGTGCGATCAGCTCCTCGAGGTTGCGGTTGGTCGCCGCGATCAGCCGCACGTCCACCCGAAGCGTGTCGGAGCCGCCGACGCGCTCGAACTCGCGTTCCTGTAGGACTCGGAGGAGCTTGACCTGGGTGGAGGGCGAGATGTCGCCGATCTCGTCGAGGAAGATGGTGCCCCCGTGGGCCAGCTCGAACCTGCCCTTGCGCTGGGCGATGGCGCCGGTGAAGGCCCCCTTCTCGTGGCCGAAGAGCTCGCTCTCGATGACGGTTTCGGGCAGCGCGCCGCAGTGGACGCGGACGAAGGGCTTGTCGGCCCGCAGGCTGTTGTAGTGGATGGCGTGGGCGACCAGCTCCTTGCCCGTGCCGCTCTCGCCGCGAAGCAGCACGCTGGCGTTGCTCCTGGCCACCTGGGCGACGAGGTCGTAGACCTCCTGCATGGCCTTGGCGTTGCCGATGATGTTGGCGGGGCGGAAGCGCTCCTTGAGTTCCTCCTGGAGGCGGGCGTTCTCGTCAAGGAGGCGCTGGCGCTCCTCCTCGGCGGCCTGGCGGAGGCGGACGGCCTGTGCGATCATGGAGGCGACGATGGTGAGGAGGCGCAGGTCGTTCGAGAGCTCGCCGTGGCCTGGGAAGGGGCGGTCGGCGCTGAGGGCGCCGATCACCTCGTTGCCCAGCTTGATGGGCACGCAGATGAACGACGTATCTTCATCGAGGCCGCGCCGCGCCCCGGTGCGGTCGAGGAACTGCGGCTCGTCGGCGATGTGGGGGATCGCGGCGGGCTGGCCGGACTGGACGACGCGGCCTGTGATCCCCTCGCCGAGGCTGTAGCGCCCCAGCTCGCGCTGGGTCTCGGAGAGGCCGTGGGCGGCCTCGATGGTGATCTGCCCCGTCTGGCGGTTGAGCAGGGCGATGGTGCCGCGGACCATGCCCAGGTGCTTGGCCATCGCGTCCAGCAGCGGCTCCACCACCTGGCGGAGGTCCAGGCTCTGGCTCAACGTCTGGCTGATCTCGAAGAGGAAGGACAGCTCGCGGACCTCGCGGCTGACGGTCGGGACCTCAATCTCTCGTACCATGCGTGCGCCTCCGCCGCTGATTGCCCACGGATTGGGCGTATCTGCCCATGACGGCGACGGTATTGTAGGAAACGGCAGCCGAGGCGTCAACCGCGGCCCTCGCCTTCATTCACCGAACGCGTGCAGGTGCCTCGCGGTGCGGATGTACAGCCTCCCTTCGGCAATCGCCGGCGTGGCGTAGAGCGGCTCCCGCAGGTCATTCGCGGCCAGCCGCTGGAACGAATCGCCCGCGGCCACCACTGTGACCACGCCGCGCGCCGAGGCGAAGTACACCTTGCCATCCCCGGCCACCGGCGAGGCATAGTATCCGCCCACCGCGCCCAGCCGCTCCCGCCAGAGCAGCCTGCCCGTCTCGGCGTCCAGGCACGAGGCGGTCCCGCCGTCCCGCACCATGTAGATGCGGCGCTGGTAGACCAGCGGCGAGGGCACTTCGGCCACGCCGCGCGTCTCCTTCCACGCGACGTGTGTCTTCCCGACGTCGCCGGACCCGCCTGGGTTGACAGCCATCAGGCCGTGCTCGATTCGGTTGAACGGGCCGGCCGTCACCCGCTCCCACTCGTTGGCGTCGAGCCGACCATCCTTGTCCGTGTCGAAGGCGTCGAAGAACTCGATGAGCTTGAGGTCGCGGCCATACACATCGTCCGCCTCGGGGCGGCGGATGAACGAGAGGTCGGGCGGGAACTCCCGCTTGGTCAGCGCTCCGTCCCCGTCCCTGTCGTGCTGCTTGAGGAGGGCGTCGAAGGGGGGCATCCGGACGCGGTCCTGGGGCTCGCCGCCGTGGAACCAGGTGGCGACGAACAGGCGGCCCTCGCCGACCGCGGGGGTGCTGCACCCGGTGGTCGCCACGTCCACCCACCACCGCTCGGCGCCGTCCTTCAGGCTGTGGCCCGCGAGGCGTAGGGGGGTGTGCAGGATGGCCTCCTCGGTGCCGTCGCGGGACCACAGGACGGGGGTGGCGTGGCCGGGCAGGCCGATCCAGGTGGGCGCGAGCTCGGCCCGCCAGGCCACGCGGCCGGTTCGGCATTCCGCCGCGAGCAGGCAAGGCTTCGGCGGGTAGGCGCAGTTGAGCAGCACCAGGCCGCCGGCTACGACGGGCGAGGTCCCAGAGCCATCCGCCGTCTTCGGCACGGGGAGGGGCAGCCGCCACCGTTCGTTGCCCGTGAAGTCGTAGCACAGGAGGCCGAAGGAGCCGAAGTACACGTACACGCGTTCGCCGTCGGTGGCCGGCGTGGGGTTGGCGGGCGTGCTGATCGCGTGGCAGCGCTCGATGGCCGTGGCCGGGGCCGTTCTCCGCCACAAGATGCGGCCATCGTGGCGGTCGAGGCAGATCGTCTCCAGGCGCTTCTCGGGCTGCGCGAAGCCGGTCAGGAAGACCCCCTCGCCCCAGATGCAGGGCGACGAGTGGCCCGGGGGCAGGGGCGTCCGCCAGAGCAGATTCCGGTCAGGCCCGAAGTGAAGGGGCAGCTTCATTCCCTCGGGCGCCACGCCGCTGCCGCCCGGCCCGCGCAACTGCGGCCAGGACGCCCGCTCCCTTGCGCATGCGACCGTGGCAAGCCACAGGAGGCAGGCGATGCCTGGACCCAGGGCGCGGCAGGCAGGGGGAAGGAGCGACGGGTTCATTTCGCCTGGATGTCGTAGCAGTAGAGGAAGTCGCCGTGGCGCAGGTAGAGCCGCCCGCCGCAGACGACGGGGTGCGCCCAGCAGGGGCCGGCGCCGCCCTTGGGGATGCGGAAGCGGCTCACCACGTCGTGGCCCTGCGGCGTGGCCTTCACCAGCCCCACCTCGCCGCCATCCTCGGCGTAGGTGTAGAGCATCCCGTCGGCATACGTCAGCGACCCCTTGCCCACGCCGTCGCCCGCGTGCGCCATCTTGCCCGTCTTGAGGTCGAGGCACACCCACTTGCGCCCGACGTTCGAGCCGTAGACGTAGCCGTCCAGCAGGAGCACGCCGCCGTGGTGGTTGTTGAGGACATTCGTCTGCCACGCCTTCTTCGCGGTTATCGCATCGCCTTCGCTGCTCAGCTCGATGCACTGGGTGCCGCCGGGGCCGAGGGTGGAGACGACAACGAACGGGGCGTGGAACCGCGGCGTGGAGACTGTTTCGTCCGCGAAAGCCAGGTGGTGCGCCTGCCAAAGCAGCTTGCCCGTGTCGGCCCGAACGCCAACGACGGACTTCTGGAGCATCGTGACGTACTGCCGCACGCCGCCGAACTCGATGGCGATGGGCGAGGCGTAGCCAGGCTTCTCCGTCGTCCCCTTGCACGTCCACAGCGTCTCGCCCGTCATCTTGTCGAGCGCCACGAGCCCGATCTCCGGGCCGCCCGGGGTGCAGATGAGGCGGTTGCCGTCCACCAGCGGCGATTCGGCCAGCCCCCAGGTGGGTGTGCGGCCGCCGAACTTCTTCAGGATGTTCACCGACCAGAGGACCTTGCCCGTCTTCGCCTCGAGGCAGACGACGTCGCCGACCGAGCCCTCGTGGTAGAGGCGCTCCCCGTCCACCGTCGGCGTGCTGCGGGTGCCGGGGCGGTCGTGCTTGTCGGCGGGGCCGTTCCTGGCGGTCCACTGCGGCTTGCCCTCCAGGTCGAGCGCCGTGATCACCGTGTCCGGCCCGATGTTGCCCGTGGTGTAGACGAGGCCGCCGGCGACGGCCACGGTGGCGAAGCCGTGGCCGATGCCCTTGGCGGTCCAGAGCAGCTTCGGCCCCTCGGCCGGCCACTGCTTGAGCAGCCCGGTCTCGACCGAGAGGTTGTCGCGCCGCGGGCCGTGGAACTGCGGCCAGTCGGTCGCGCTCCCGCCCGCCGCCGCGAGCAGCGCTGCGCCCAGGATGAACCCACGCATCGGTCTTCCCTGCTTCCCCACGATGGAACTCCAGGTCGGCTGTTGAGTCGCTGCTCCCGCGGCACACTCCGTGCCGCTGTCCTCCCTCTACCATGCGATGATGCCCGCTCCCTGTCAAGTCGCGCTGCCCAAGCGGCGCTTGACTCCGCCCCGCCGTCGCGTAGCATATGGCGAACGCTCGTGGTACCTCGCCCGACGCGCCCCTGGACCAAGGAGAAGCCCATGCCGCTGACCTTCGACTTCTCGTGGGAAAAGCTCCAGACCTATCAGGGCCTCAACCCACGCCCCGCGGACTTCGATGCCTACTGGGATGAGGCGCTCGCCGAGATGCACGGACTCGACCCCCAGGTGACGCTCACCCCCGCCGAGTTCCAGGCCCCGAACGCCGAGTGCTTCGACATGCACTTCACCGGCGTCGGCGGCGCGCGCGTCTACGCCAAGCTCCTCCGCCCCAAGAGCGCTCCGAAGCCCCATCCCGCCGTCGTCATGTTCCACGGCTACAGCGGCAGCTCGGGCGACTGGGCGGACAAGCTGGCCTACGCCGGCCAGGGCTTCACCGTCGCCGCCCTCGACTGCCGCGGCCAGGGCGGACGCTCCCAGGATAGCAGCGGCGTGACAGGGAACACCCTGCGCGGCCACATCATCCGCGGCCTGGCCGACGCCCTCGACGGCCACCCCGAAAGGCTCCTCTTCCGCCAGGTCTACCTCGACTGCGCCCAGCTCGCCCGCCTCGTGATGGCCATGCCCGACGTTGACCCCGCCCGCGTGGGCGCCACCGGCGGCAGCCAGGGCGGAGCACTCACCGTCGCCGCCGCCGCCCTCGAGCCCGCCATCCGCCGTGCCGCACCCGTCTTCCCCTTCCTCTCCGACTACAAGCGGGTGTGGGAGATGGACCAGGCGAAGGACGCCTATGCCGAGCTGAAGGACTTCTTCCGCCTCTTCGACCCGCGCCACGAGCGCGAGGACGCCGTGTTCAACGCCCTCGGCTACGTGGACATCCAGCACATCGCCCCCCGCATCCGAGGTGAGGTCCAGTGGGCCATCGGCCTCATGGACACCATCTGCCCCCCCTCCAGCCAGTTCGCCGCCTACAACAAGATCGCCGCGAAGAAGAGCATGCTCGTCTACCCCGACTTCGGCCACGAGGGCCTCCCCGGCATCGCCGACCGCAACTTCCAGTTCCTAATGGGGTTGTGAGCAGCGCGGTTCCTGTCTCATGCCCCGATGCGTCGCTCATCCGCCGCGGCGTCCTCGCTCGGCGCCACCTCGATGACGCGCGAGGCGGGGCCCGGATGGCTGCGGCCGGGGGTGACCGAGATGGCGACGAGGGGCTGGGCGCGGAGTTTCGAGTACCGGGCCGTGAGGGCCGCGGCCGTGCGGATGTGCTCGTCGCTCTCGCTGCCTCGGAGCAGTGCCACGGCTGGCTTGCCCAGCCGTGCCGACTCCGCCTCAGCCGCACGGTCGGACAAGCCGACCGTGGCACAGCGGAGCAGGGCCGTCGGGCCGGGGGCATCGCGGGTCGTCAACAGGAGATCGGCCGGACGGGAGAAGGTGTAGACCGTCACGTTCTCGCGGTGGACGCGTCCGATGATGACGCGGGTGGCGGCGTCGAGGCGGAAGTGGCGGCCGTACTTGAGGAGGTGGAGGTCGTTGAGGTCGGGCTCGGCTCCGGCCAGGTGGCCGAAGTAGTCGCGGAGGCGTGCGGCGAAGCCGGGGTCGGTGAGCAGGCACCCGCCGGCGGGCGAGCCGTGCTCGGTGAGGGCGTAGTGGCGGGCGAGTTCGAGCTGCCGCTTGCGCGAGCGGCCATAGATGTCGAGCAGCCGCTCGCGGTCCACCCAGCCCTTCTCCTCGGGGATGGTCGGCGGCAGCAGCTTGGCCGAGAGGGGACGGAGGATAAGGCCGCCGAGGCCAGTGTCCTTGGCTATCTGGTGGAGGACGAAGCTGCGTTGCGACATCGGCCTCTGGCCGAGGACTTCGCCCGTGACGAGGAACTGGGCGCCCGTCTCCCGCATCCGTTCGGCCGCCAGCCGCAGCATGGCCATGTGGCAGTCAATGCACGGGTTCATCTGCGAGCCGAAGCCGTGGGCGGGGTCGCGGAGGAGTGCGAGCTGCTCGGCGGTGAAGCGCATGGGCACGAGCGGCACCCCGAGCTGCCGGGCCACCCGCAGCGGCCGCAGCAGCGAGGGCTTCTCCGGCGCCGTGGCGTTGAAAATCGAGACGAAGTGAAGCGCCTCGACCTCGATCCCCTGGTCGAGCATGAGGCGAATCGCCAGCGAGCTATCCAGCCCGCCGGAGAGGAGGGCGATGGCCTTGACACGCATGCGTGGATTTCCCTCAATCTTCGGCCCATACTCATTCTACCGGATTGGGGCGGCTGCAAGAAATCGGCCCCCTCTTCAATCGTCCCTCTTCCGGATTGGCGTTTCCCGACCCGCGGCGCTATGATTGAGTTCAGCGGCATGGCGATCTACTCGAAGGGCAAGCTCGTGTCAGAGGGAGGCGTGGACACCTACTACGTGCTCGTCTCGGCCAAGCGGGCACTATAGGAGACCGATATCATGATTGGAATCACGAAGTGCCCCACCTGCGGGAGTGGCAGAATCAGGCGCGTGCGGCGCGACTGGACCGACACGTTCGAGGGCGAGACCTACACCGTGCCGGACCTGGAGTTCCACCAGTGCCCCGACTGCGGCGAGCGGCTCTACGACCGGCAGGCGATGCGCAAGATCGAAGCCCACTGCCCTGCGTTCGCTAAGGTGGGCGCCGGCAAGGTGCCTCTGTCCAGAAGCTGAGACCGGGATGCTGTCGAGAGCCTCTCGCCCTCACAACCCATCCACCCTGCTGTCAAAGGCGAAAGTCGCGAGCAACGGGAGGTTCTTCTGCGTCAGGTTCACCCCCCACTCAGGTTGGCTCTTCTTGCCTGCGTAGTCACGACTCACAAAGAGCGTGTTGGGCTCAGACCATACGGTCGAGGGCACCAGGTAGAGCTGAGGCTCACGTCCATCCGAGAACAGCACGATGGCCAACAGCAGGTTCGGGGAAGGTCGGAACTTGTCCTTTCGCATGAAGATGTAGTTCAGCCCCCGAACGGACTTCACCTGAATATCGTAATACACCGCGGGGTTCTTGCGGACCACGAAGTCGATGCCCTTATCGTCCACCTCTGCCGAGTACACGTCGAACCCATGGAGGGTGAACTCCATCATCACGAAGTACTCGGCATACCGACCCAACTGTTGCTTGGTGAGCCTCGACCAGCTGAACCGGTTGGCCACAGGGCATTTCCTCGCTTCTTTCAAGCGTCTCTTGGCGTCTTTGCTGCCGAGGCGCAGGCCAAGGCTTCATAGGCCTATCGGTAGGCGCCAGACCGATGCTCGATGCCTGGGACATACACGACGCGGCTCTGCGCGTCAATGCGGAACACAACGCGGTAGTCGCCAACACGGTAGCGGTAGTAGCCGCTGAGGCGGCCCTTCAGGGGCTTGATGTTGGGGTGACGATGTGGCTCGATCTTCAGCATGTCGAAACAGCGGTCGAGCTTCCGCTGAAGAGGAGCATCCGCGTCGTCAAAGAACCGCTGCGCATCGTGACTCAGGATGACACGGTACATCAGCGGTACTTCCGCCGCAGTTTCTCAACGGGTGTGACCTTGCCTTCTGCAATCTGCCTCTCCGCCGCTGCAAGCCTCTCGACGAAGCCGGGGATGCGGAGCAGTTCCTCAGTGGCCTCGCTATCTTCGCGTTCCTGGAGGTACGCCAGGAAGTCGTCGGCGACACGGAGGCGGTCCGCCGAAAGCGAATCGAGGCGCCGCTTGGCGACGCGGCGGGTGTCTACGGCGCTCATCGCTCAATCTCCAGAGCGGGGTCCGCCCACCAGACCTCTCGTTCCCCCCTTGAGTGTAACCCGCGCGGGGGCGCCCCGCAAGCGCCCACTCGCCCCGTAGCCCGCCCCTCCGGGGCTGCCCCTACTCGATTGCCGCCATGTCGGTGCGGGGGTTTTGGTCGAGGAGCTTGCGGATGGGGGCGAAGGTGCGGAGGATGGCCTGGTAGTCGGGGTCGGTGGCGTCAGCGAAGATGGCCTTGCCGCAAGCCTCCGTGCCGCCGGCGGACCTGGCGAGCGGGGCGAGGAGGAAGCTGTTGAGCTGCAGGTTCTCGATGCGGGTGTAGAACTTGCGCGGCACCCTGCCGCCCTTGTGGCACTCGACGCATCGCCGCTTCGCAACGTCGGCCAGCGTCTTGTCGAGGTCGGGCGGATAGACCTGGCGGCAGCCGATGTTCTCAAGGTACGTGCTCGACGCGGTGTGGTAGTAGGGCACGTTGAGGTCAATCCAGGCGAAGATGCGGCGGCGGTCGGCGTCGGGCACGGCGACGCGCGGCTTGCCGTCCTTGTCGGGGTGGCCGCTGCGGATGATGTCGGCCAGCTTGCTGGCGGGCGAGCCCCATTGCTTGGGCTCGATCATCAGGACGTTGTACTCGGTGCCGTTGATGGTGGCGATCCAGCTCGTGTAGGGGCTGCGGCCCTCGGAGCGGCTGGCGATGCCGACGCCGCGCATGTGGACGTCGCGCTCGCCCCACGTGCCCTGGCGGGCGAGGTGTTCGTAGGCCACGTTGAAGAAGTCCGTCCGGTCGCCCGTGAGGTCAATGCCCTTGGGGGGAACGCGGGGCAGGGACGCCCCGCCCACAGGCGCGCGGGGCACGGAGGCCCCGCCCACAGTGTCCATGCCCCTAGGGTTGTGGCACTTGGTGCAGTGGCGGTCGAGGACGGGCTGGACGATGTGGGGGAAGGAGAACCCTGTGACGCCCCACTCGGGCGGCGTGAGGTTCTGCGGCTCGCGGGCGAGGGCGGCGGTGAGCTGGGGGGTGGCGCTGGCGTGCTCGCGTTCGGCGTGGCAGCCGATGCAGCCCTGCTTCTCGCCGGGCATGAGGTGGGTGAAGCTGCGCATGCG
>VGYV01000244.1 GCA_016872855.1 Planctomycetota bacterium | reverse complement strand
TGCTGAAGAACGCCGTGGAGGCGATGGGGCCGGGGGGGAGGCTGCGGGTGAAGACCCGCCAGGAGAACGGGGCGGTCGAGATCCACGTGTCCGACACCGGCCCCGGCATCCCTCCCGCCGAGCTCGACCGCGTCTTCGAGCCGTTCTACACGACCAAGGAGTCGGGCAGCGGGCTGGGGCTGCCCCTGAGCCACCAGATCATCGAGAAGCATCGCGGGACGCTGACCTGCCAGAGCCTGGTCGGCGTGGGGACGACGTTCACAGTTCGGCTTCCCGCCCGGGCCGGGGAAGGGAGAGCGAACGATGGAGGCGACGGGTCCGGCGACGGTTCTGGTCGTGGATGACAGCCCAAGCGTGCGCGACTCGCTCCAGCGCACGCTGGCGCGGTGCGGCTATGCGGTGGTGGCGAGCGCCAACGGGATGGAGGCGATGGATGCGCTGCGCCGCACCGAGGTGCAGGTGGTGGTGGCCGACCTTCGGATGCCGCTGATGGACGGCCTGAAGCTTCTCTCGGCGGCGCGGGCCGTGCGGCCCGCCGCGCAGTTCGTGCTCCTGAGCGCCTTCGGGACGGTGGAGAAGGCGGTCGAGGCGATGAAGCTGGGGGCCTGCGACTTCCTGGTCAAGCCGTTCCGCCGCGAGGTCGTGTGCGCCGCAGTCGAGAAGGCCCTGCGGCGCTGGCACCGGCAGGTGGCCGAGCCGGTGGAGGCCGACCCGCAGTGCGGGCTCGTGGGCCGCAGCCCGGCCCTCCTGGACGTGCTGCGGGTGGTCCGCCGCGTGGCCCCCTCTTCGGCGACGGTGCTCATCGAGGGGGAGAGCGGCACGGGGAAGGAGCTGGTGGCCGACGCTCTGCACAGTTGGAGCCGGCGGGCCGACGGCCCGCTGGTGAAGGTGAGCTGCGCCGCGCTGCCGGAGACGCTGCTGGAGGCCGAGCTGTTCGGCCACGAGCGGGGGGCCTTCACCGGCGCGCTGTTCCAGAAGAAGGGCCGCTTCGAGCTGGCCCACGGCGGCACGCTCTTCCTCGACGAGGTGGCCCAGCTCAGCCCAGCCGTGCAGGTGAAGCTGCTCCGCGTGCTCCAGGCGGGCGAGTTCGAGCGCCTGGGCGGCACCCAGACGCTGAAGGCCGACGTGCGTCTGGTGGCCGCCACGAACACGAATCTGGAGGGCATGCTGGCGACGGGGCGCTTCCGCGAGGACCTCTACTATCGCCTGAACGTCGTGCGCCTTCAGCTTCCGCCGCTGCGGGAGCGCCGGGAGGACATCCCGCTGCTCGCGGACCACTTCGTCGCCCTCTACCGTCGCCGCAACGGCAGGCAGATCGAGGGCATCTCCGGCGCCGCACTCGAGCTCCTCCTCAACTATCCCTGGCCGGGCAACGTCCGCGAGCTCGAGCATGCCATCGAGCGCGCCGTCGTCCTGGCCGAAGGGCCAATCCTCCAGCCTGGCGACCTGCCGTGCCACGTCGCCACCATTGAGCACCGTCCGCGGGAGGTGCGCGTGCCCCTCGGCACCACGCTGCGGGAGGTCGAGGACCAGGTGATACGGCGCACCCTGGCCCAGACGGGCGGCGACAAGACGGCGGCCGCGGCCCTCCTCGGCATCGGTCGCCGCACCATCTATCGGCACCTCGATCACGAGGACCCCGCGCCCGACTGACCGCTCGGAGTGCGGCCTTCAGGCCGTATCGGCCCTCCTGTGCCCCCCTGACACGCCGCTCCCGCGCCCCGGGCCGCTGGGGTGCCAGAATGGCGCGCGGCACCCCGCCGCATCCCGTGCGACTCGCCGCTTCGGCCCATCGCCCGTTGCGCGAGCATAGACCGCCATCGTCTGGGACTCGCCCTAACCTCTTGCCGCGTCGCCTCTAATGGCGTTCCCGGGCGCCCCCTCTCCTCCAGCGGCACGCGATTTGCTCCCGGCCAACGCGACAGGAGGCGAGCGATGGGCGCAGCGACGGCGACGCGGCGAGCCAAGGTGCTGGTGATAGACGACGACCGCGACCAGGTGGCCGCCCTCGAATGCCTGCTGGCCCTAGAGGGGATTGACGTGGCCTCCGCGACGAACGCCGACGACGGAGTGCGGAAGGCCCGGGAGGACTGTCCCGACGTGATCCTGCTCGACGTGTTGCTCGCCCCACGCAGCGGCATCGAGGTTTATCGAGAGCTACGCAGCGACCCGGCCCTCCGCAACACCAGAATCCTGATCGTCACCGCCCTCAAAGAGAAGATCCACGAGGACCGCTTCGCCCCCGAACTCGAGGGCTGCTGGGAGGCCGACGGCTTCCTCGACAAGCCGGTCGAGCCGGAGTCCCTGGTCGAGCGCATCCGCGAGCTGGTGAACGGGGTCACATCTTCATTTGGCACATCGCCGCCATGTGCGAAATGAAGATGTGACCCCAACTGATGCAGCGAGGACGCGACGCGTGACCACCTATTTCATCGAAGAGAGCCGCGTGCCCGACTTCCTCTTCGGCCTCGGCGCCTCGGCCGTCTACGGGCAGACGGCCCGCGAGGAGGGGAGCGACATCGAGAAGCTCGATACCGCGCATCCTGCGGTCCTCGGCTTCCGCGGCCAGCGGGCCGTCCTCTCGGCCAAGAGCTTCCTGTTCCCAGCCAAGGAGCGCGTGGCGGTCTACCCCTCGGCCCGCTACCGCTGGCAGCCGACCGCGGAGGCCGAGCAGACGGCCGTCGTGGCGGGCTTGCGGGCCTGCGACCTCGCCGCGATGAAGATCCTCGACCTAGTGTTCATCCAGGAGGACTACGTAGACCCCTTCTACTCCCTGCGGCGCGAGGCGCTGCGGACCGTGAGCGTGGACTGTGCGGAGCCTGCGGCGAGCTGCTTCTGCACCCTCCTGGGGGCGAAGCCCTATGCGGCGGACGGCTTCGACGTGAATCTCGGCCCGGTGGCCGGCGGCTACGTGGCCGAGGCGGGCTCCGACAAGGGGAGGGAGATGGTGATGGCCGCGGCCAAGCTCTTCCGCGAGGCCACGCCCGAGCAGGTGGCCGAGCGCGACGCCGGCCGGACCGCCTGCGAAAAGAAGCTGGCTGACCAGAACGCCCAGTGGGCCACGGCCCGCGGCGTCGAGAAGATCGTCGCCGAGGCGGTCGAGGACGACCGCTGGCTGGAGCTTGCGGCAGAGTGCGCGGAGTGCGGCTCGTGCAGCGCCATCTGCCCCACCTGCCACTGCTTCCAGCTCTACGACCAGGCGAGCGACGACGCGGCCGGCCCCCACGAGCGGATGAAGGTGTGGGATAGCTGCCTGCTGTCGTCCTACGCGCGCATGGCGGGCGTGGGGGGGATGAAGGCCACGCCGCGGCCCGAGCTGCGCCAGCGCTTCGCCAACCGCGTCATCCACAAGTTCGCCTGGTTCCCCCAGACGATGGGGCTTCTCGGCTGTGTGGGCTGCGGCCGCTGCATTGACGCCTGCCTGGGCGGCGGCGACCTGCGCCAGCTCCTCAAGGACCTTGAACCCGTGGAGGCGTAGGACCGCCCAAACAGGGGTTCGAGGACGACGACGAGGACGAGGACGATTCGGGAGACCTGACGTGGCGACCCTCACGAACATCTATGCGCCCGCGACCGCGGTGCTGGAGGACGTGATCGTCGAGACCCCGACGATTCGCACCTTCGTCCTCCGCCCCACCGAGCCGATGCCGTTCCGGGCCGGGCAGTTCGTCCAGCTCACCCTCCCAGGCGTCGGCGAGGCCCCCTTCACCCCCTCCTCGTCGCCCCACGAGCCCGACAGGCTCGAGGTCACGGTCCTCCGCACGGGGCGGGTGACTGATGCGCTGCACGACGTGTCGCCGGGGACGGAGCTGGGCCTCCGGGGGCCGTTCGGCAAGGGCTACCCCATCGAGAAGCTCTACGGCAAGGAGGTCGTCCTCGTCGGCGGCGGCGTGGGCCTCGCGCCCCTCCGCTCCCTCATCCTGGCCATGCTGGCCGACATCGGGCAGTTCAAGCGCCTGTCCATCAAATACGGCGCCCGCACACCCGACGAGCTGCTCTACCGCGGCTCGTTCAACGACTGGCGGCGGCACGAGCGGGTGGACTTCGCCGAGACGATTGACGTGCCCGCCGCCGGCTGGACGGGGCGCGTGGGCCTGGTGACCACGCTGCTCGACGACCTGGACGTGGACATTGCGAACAGCTATGCGGTGTCGTGCGGCCCGGCCATCATGCTCAAGTTCGTCACCCAGCGCCTGCTGAGCCTCGGCTACGCGCCGGCGCAGATCTACCTCTCGATGAACCGCCGCATGAGCTGCGGCATCGGCAAGTGCGGCCGCTGCAACATCGGGCCGTATTACCTCTGCAAGGACGGCCCGGACATGTGCTACGAGAAGATCAAGGACTACCCGGACGTTTTCTAGAGAGGCGCGCAGCGTGGCTGCAACGACGACCGAGACCACCTGCCTGTTCTGCTCCCTGTGCTGCCCGGCGGGGGTGGCGGTGGACGAGTATGGCCTCACCGCGCCCGAATACCCCGGCCACACGCCCGCCGCGCACCACGGCCTGTGCTATCGCGGGCACTTCATCGCCGAGTTGGCCAATCATCCCGGCCGCCTCACCGACGGCATCGCCCGCGACGGCTCGGCCATGCACGCCGTGCGGCCCGCCGAGGCCCTGCGCCGCGCGGCGGAGCTGCTGCACGGCATTCGCAACGAGTTGGCCGTGGTCGTGGACGGCAATCTCCCGTGCGAGGAGCTGGCCGCTGCCGTGCGATGCGCCCGCGATGGACTCGGCATCGGGCGCGCGACCATCTTCATCCCGCCCGCCGACGAGGCGATGCTGCGCGGCCTTGCCGCGTCGCAGGCCCCGCGTCTGGGCGAGGCAGCCGTGGCCGAGTGCGACGTGCTGCTGGCGGTCGGCGACCCCTTCGCCACTCATCCCCTCATCGCAAGCCCTGCTCTCGACGCCATCGGGAAGGCACGAGGGCACCAGTTGATCAACGTGGATTCGCTGCGGGGCCGCACCTCGCGGTTTGCGGCGGACTTCTGTCTCGTGCGGCCCGGCGGCGACGCGGCGGCGCTCGCGGGCATTCTGAACGCGCTGGGCAGCTTTGCGGACCTGTCGCTGGCGAAGGCGGCCGAGATGGCCGGCGTGGCGCCCGGCGCTCTCGAGCGCATCGCGGCCGCGCTGGGCAAGGCGCAGAAGCTCGGCGTCCTCCTGTCGCTCCCCGAGGGCCGGTGCGCCGCGGCCTCGGCTGTGGCCGCGCTGGCGGCAAAGATCGCCCTGGTCCGGGGCGGCGGCATCTGCCCTCTCCTCACCTACGGCAACGCCGTGGGCGCGCGGCGCGTGGCCGCGGCCCTCGGTGCGACGCCTCTCGCCCAGCTTCTCGCCGAGATCAAGGCGGGGGCCGTAAAGAAGCTGATCGTGCTCGGCACGGACCTGGCCGCCGCGCTGCCCGTGAGCGAGCTGGCCTCCGTCGAGTTCGTGCTCGCGGCGTCGGCAATGCCCTCGGCCACGACGGCTCGCGCGCGGGCCGTCGTCCCCATGGCGCTCTGGTTCGAGATGGGCGGCACGGTGGTGGACGGCGCGGGCCAGCGGCGGAGCGCCGGCCGCATCGCCTCGCCGGCGAGCGGCGCGCTCACCCCGAGCCAGGTCCTCGCGGCTCTGGGGGCAGAAAAGGGGACATTCTCCTTTTCTGCCTCGCTCACGCAGGATGAGCTCGACGCGCTGCTCGGGGCCGAGGCGCCCGCGGCCGATGTGTTGAGCGCGCCGGTTGCCTGGGGCGCCCCGACGGCTGAGGGACGGCTCGTGCTCGTGTCGCGCAGCGACGGCATCGGCTTCGCCGACGGGAGCATGAGCGCGCAGCTCGCCTGGCCGGCGATGATGGAGCCGCGGCCGGTCCTGCGGCTGAACCCGCGCGACGCGCAGGCCCTCGGGGGCGACGCCGCGACCGTCCGGTCGAATGGCGTGGCCATCGCCCTGGCCATCGCGGCGAGCGGGGACGTGCCGCCGGGGGTCGCCGCGCTCTCGCCCCGCTTCGGGGAGGCGCGGGCGCTCTTCCCCTGGACCGCGGGGGGAGCCGGACCCGCTCTGGTCACTGTGGAGAAGTGCGGTGGCAACGATTGACAGCCGCGTGCTGCTGGACCTTGACCGCTGTATCGAGTGCAAGAGCTGCTCGGCGGCGTGCTTCTACGGGCACCGGGGCGTGCCGGGCGTGGAATACGGGGACGCCCCGGCGGCGTCAGCCCCCGCCGTGTGCCGCCACTGCGACGACCCGCCGTGCGTGGCCGCCTGCCCGTTCGAGGCCCTGCGCCGCGAGGACAACTGCGCGGTGACCCGCAGCCTGGTGTTCTGCCGCGGCTGCGGCTCGTGTGTGCTGGCCTGTCCGTTCGGCGTGCTCGACAGCGACCTGACGCGCGACCAGGTGGCCAAGTGCGACCTGTGCCAGACCCGCGTGGCGGCCGGCGGCGCGCCACGCTGTGTGGCCGCGTGCTCGACCGGGGCGCTCCGCTTGGCGCGCCCCGCCGACGCCGGGAAGCAGGGCCTTCTCCTGCTCGGCGGCCGCACCGCGGGGCACCATCCGTTCAAGAGGAGATGAGGGGCCGCGTATGAACCCTGCTGCGATGATCGGCCTCCTGTTCGTGGCGTTCGCCGGCACCCTCGTGCTCGGCTTCGTGATGAAGTGGGTGGACCGCAAGGTGACGGCGATGGTCCAGTGGCGCGTGGGGCCGCCCTGGTATCAGCCCTTCGCCGACGTGGCGAAGCTGCTGGGCAAGGAGACGATCATCCCCCAGAACGCGCGGCGCACCGGCTTCCTCCTGGCCCCCATGCTCGGCTTCGCCGCCGTCGTCGTCGCCGCCACCATTCTCTGGGGCGTCAACCTGAGTCCCAAGGCGAGCTTCGTCGGCGACCTCATTGTCGTGCTCTACCTCCTCACCATCCCCTCGCTCGCCGTGGTCATCGGCGGCGCCGCCTCGTCCAACCCCCACGGGGCGGTGGGCGCGAGCCGCGAGATGAAGCTCATCCTCTCCTACGAGCTGCCGCTCGTGCTGGCGATGGTGCCTGCGATGATTGCGGGGGGCTGGACTCTGAAGCTGGGCGCCATCATGACCACGCCGTCGCCCTCGGTGTGGACGAGTGTGGCGATGGCCGCGGGCTTCGTCGTGGCGCTCCTGTGCGTCCAGGCCAAGCTGGGCCTCGTGCCCTTCGACATCGCGGAGGCGGAGACGGAGATAATGGGCGGCGCCTTCGTCGAGTACTCGGGCGCCCCGCTCGCCCTCATCTACCTCACGCGGGCCATGATGCTCGCCGTCATGCCCATCCTCCTCGTCACCGTGCTCTGGGGCGGCTTCACCTTCGCCAGCGTCGGCGGCGCCATCGCCTCCATCCTCAAATACGTCCTCGTCATCGTGGTCACTGTGCTGGTGCGGAACACGAATCCGCGGGTGCGGGTGGACCACGCGATGAAGTTCTTCTGGTTCGGGCTGACCCCTGTGGCCCTCCTCGCCGTAGTGCTCGCCCTGGTCGGGAGCGCGCAATGAACTGGAAAGTCTGGGGCCTCAGCAAGTCGCCGTGGGTCTACCACGTGAACGTCGGGGCCTGCAACAACTGCGACATCGAGATCCTCGACTGCCTGACGCCGCGGTTCGACGTCGAGCGCTTCGGGATGCTGCTGGTGCCCAGCCCGCGGCACGCCGACGCGCTGCTGGTCACCGGCGGGGTGACGCGCCAGGCCCGGCCGCGCCTCCAGGAGGTCTACCGCCAGACGGCGAAACCGTGCATCGTCCTGTGCGTGGGCGCCTGCGCCTGCTCGATGGGCATCTTCGCCGACTGCTATCACATGGCCGGGCCGCCCGACAAGGTGATCCGCGAGGTGGACCCCAACGCGATCATCGCCTACGTGCCCGGCTGCCCCCCGAAGCCCGAGGCCATCATCGCGGGGGCCGTCAAGGGCCTTCAGGCCGCCTGCAAACTCCTCAGTCAAGGCTGACGAAATGAAACGCAATCAGTTGGTCCAACAGGTCAAGACGGAGCTGGCCGACCGCCTGGCCGACGTGGTCGAGCGGAACGCCAAGCGCGTCTACCTCACGGTCGAGCCCGAGCACAGCCTGGCCGTCAACCGCTACCTCTTCGAGCACGGCGGCCGCCTCGCCACGGCCACGGGGGTGGACTGCCGCGACTGGATCGAGGTCTGCTACCACTACTGCTTCGACCCCCTCAACGTCGTCATTACCGTCAAGGCCAAGGCATACAAGCCGGCCTGCGAGCTCGACTCGGTGGCCACGCTGTTCCCGGGCGCCAACTTCATCGAGCGGGAGATTCAGGACCTGCTGGGAGCGAGGTTCCTCAATCACCCTGATCCGCGGCGGCTGCTCCTCGCCGACGACTGGCCAGAGGGCGTGTATCCCCTGCGCAAGGACTACCATCATGAAGCGCACGTTAATACCGGTCGGGCCGTTTCACCCGATCATGGAAGAGCCCGAGTTCTTTCAGCTCTTCGTCGAGGGTGAGCGCGTCGTAGACGCCGACGTGCGGCTCTCGTACAACCACCGCGGCATGGAGAAGCGGTGCGAGAGCCTCACCTACGACCAGATCCCGCTCCTCCTCGCGCGCATCTGCGGCATCTGCTCGGCCAGCCACCCGATGGCCGTGGCCAACGCCCTCGAGGACCTCTGCCGCATCGAGGCCCCGCCCCGCGCCCAGTACATTCGCGCCATCATCTGCGAGCTTGAACGCATCCACAGCCACCTCCTCTGGGTCGGCCTCGCCGGCCACTTCATCGGATACAACACCGTCTTCATGTGGGCCTGGCGATACCGCGAGCCCGTCCTCGACCTGTGCGAGAAGATCACCGGCAACCGCAACCACTACGAGAACTTCAAGCTCGGCGGGGTCCGCCGCGACATCCCCCAGGAGGCCATCCCAGAGATCCTCGAGTGCGTCAACGCCGTCGAAAAGCCCCTCACCATGCTCACCAAGGCCGTCCTCGACGACCCCGTGCTCTCGGTCCGCCTGCGCGGCATCGGTGTCCTCTCCGAGGAGAACGGCCGCCGCTACTGCGTGACCGGCCCCACCGCGCGCGGCTCGAACCTGCCGATTGACGTGCGGCGCGACGAGCCCTATGCCGCCTACGACTGGGTGAAGTGGGACGTCATCACCCAGCCGCAGGGCGACGTGTTCGCCAAGGCCGTCGTCCGCCTTCTCGAAACCTATGAGTCGATCAAGATCATCCGCCAGTGCCTCGAGAAGATGGAGCCGGGCGAGACCGACAACGAGCCGCGCTCCATCCCCCCCGGCGAGGGCATCGGCCACGCCGAGGCCCCGCGCGGAGAGACCTTCCACTACGTCCGCTCCGACGGCACGAACTACCCCCTCCGCTACAAGGCCCGCGCGCCGACCTATGTGAACCTCCCGTCGTTCAAGGCCTCGGTCGTCGGGGCCGAGCTGGCCGATGCCATGCTCATCGTGGCCGCGATGGACCCTTGCTATAGCTGCACCGAGCGCATGGCCGTGGTGGACAGCCGCCGCCACATCGAGGGCGTGCTGACGATGAAGGACCTGCTGCGGATGTCCCACGAGAAGACTGCTCGGCTCATCCAGCATCACGGCATCCATCCCGCGGAATGGAAGTGCTGAATGGGCCCGCGGAACACACGGAAGAACGCGGAAGGCTGAGAGCGTGAAATCGGCAATCAGAAATCCCTGGCGAGGATGCCCCTGATGGGTGAGAACCTCCTCTTCTCCTGTGTGGCCCTGCCGGCCTTCTTCGGCCTGGCCTGCTACGTGCTGCCGAAGCGGCTCGCCGGCGCGGCGGCGCTCATCGGCCTGCCCGGCGCCGCGGCCACGTTTCTGCTGTGCGCCCTGCTGCCGGGGATGAAGGGCGCGGCGCTCCACATCCCGTGGCTCTCCGTCGGCGGCTTCCATGTGGGCCTCAGCATGCGGGTGGGCGCGCTCTCGGGCTTCGCCGCGGCGTTCATCGGCCTCTTCGGCTTCCTCATCGCCTGCTTCTCCCTGCCCTACATGCGCCAGCATCGCTTCGAGGCGCGCTACTACGCCCTCACGTTCTGGGCCCTCGCGGGCGCCATCGCCGCCACGCTTGCCGACCACTTGATCTTCTTCCTCATCGCCTGGGAAGTCGTCACGCTGATGCTCTACCTGCTAGTGAACCTGGGCCGGGAGCCTGCGGCAAAGGTCGGGGCGAAGACTTTTGTGATCCTCGGCCTCGCCGACGCCGCGCTCCTGCTCGGCATCCTACTCCTCTGGAAGCTCACGGGCACGATGTCCATCAGCGAGCTCTCGGCCATCGGCGCCGGGGCGGTGAAGGGCAAAGTGCTCCCCACCACGGTGGGGCTGGGGGCCGTGGCCTTCCTGCTGATGTTCGCCGGGGCGATTGCCAAGGCGGGGGCCGTGCCGCTCCACACCTGGATTCCGTCCTCGGCCGAGGCGGCGCCCCTGCCCGTCATGGCCTTCCTGCCGGCCTCGCTGGATAAGCTCCTGGGCATCTGCCTCCTGGCCCGTGTCGCATTGCAGTTCTTCGTGATGACCCCCACACTGGGCCTCGTGGTGATGATCATCGGAGCGGTCACGGTCATCAGCGCGGTGATGATGGCGATGGTGCAGCACGACCTGCGGCGGCTCCTGGCCTTCCACGCCGTGAGCCAGGTGGGCTACATGGTGCTGGGGATCGGCACGGGCACCGTGGTGGGCGTGCTGGGCGGGCTATTCCACATGCTCAACAATGCCATCTACAAGGGAAGCTTGTTCCTGATGGCCGGGGCGGTACGGCATCGGACGGGGACGACGGAGCTTGAGCGGCTGGGGGGCCTGGCGCGGGCGATGCCCGCCACGTTCGTCGCGGGCGCCATCGCGGCGCTGGCCATTTCGGGCGTGCCGCCGCTCAACGGCTTCGCGTCGAAGTGGATGGTGTACCAGGGGGTGCTGGAGACGAAGTCGAACCTCGCCCCGCTGCTGCTCATCGCCGCGGTGTTCGGCAGCGCGCTCACCCTGGCCTCGTTCGTGAAAGTCATCCACTCGCTCTTCATGGGCCGCCCCTCGGACGACGTGGCGGGCCTCGCGCCGGCGAGGACGCCCCTCCTGATGGTCCTGCCGATGGTGGTGCTCGCCCTGTTGTGCATCGTTTTCGGCGTCTTTGTCCAGTTGCCTGTCGGCCAGTGGATGGTGCCATCTGTGCGCGAGATGGTGCCCGGGATGCTCCCGGCGGGCAAGGCGGTGTCGTATGGCCTGGGCGTGTGGCAGGCCTCCCAGGCCACGGTGCTTCTGGTCATCGGCCTTGCGTTGGGCCTGCTCTTCTACGCGATCGGGCGGATCGGCAAGGCCCGGGTGACACGGCCCTTCCTCGGCGGCGAGCTGCTGGGCACCGACGACGTGCGGGTGCCCGGCACCGGCTTCTACGAGACCGTGCGCGGCCTGCCGTTCCTGCGGGGGATGTTCCACGACGCCGAGGACGAGGCGTACGACGTGTATCACCTCGGCGGCCGCTACGGCGGCACGCTGGTCCAGCACCTGCGGAACCTGCACACGGGGGTCCTCGCGGTCTACGTGGCCTGGTGCGCCATCGGCCTCGCCGTGGTGCTGTTCTACCTCTTGCCCCTGTGAGGGGGGAGCCGTTC
>VGYV01000243.1 GCA_016872855.1 Planctomycetota bacterium | reverse complement strand
GATTTCCTGCTGGCAGCCCTATCCGCTCCGGCCGCGCCAGGTGCCGCCCGTGCTCGAATCGCCCCGCGACCCCGACCTGGCGGCGAAGGGCCTCGCCCGCTGCGTCGTGGCGGACGTCTACCACGGCCTCGCCGTCGAGCGCGGCACGGTCAAGCACCTCCGCATCCTCGAACAGGTCCCCCGCCCCTGGGCCTCGCGCCGCCGATGGGGCGGCGACGAATACGACCAGCAGCACGTCGTCATCACCAAGGACACCCACCTCGGCCTCAAGGTCCAGCACGGCGTCGTGCCCGTCGAGCCCGATGGCTCGGCTCACTTCCTCGTGCCCGCGGGCAGGAACATCTTCTTCCAGGCCCTCGATGCCAGCTACATGGCCGTGCAGACCGAGCGCACCTTCGTGAACTACATGCCCGGGGAGACCCGCTCGTGCGTCGGCTGCCACGAGACGCCCGACCAGGCGCCTGCGCCCTACGCCCTCGGTGCGCTCGAGGCTCTTGCACGTGCGCCCAGCATGCCCGGGCCGCAGCCCGGCGAGAAGGCAGGCGGGCGGCCGCTGCACTACCCCAGCGACGTCCAGCCCGTGCTCGACAAGCATTGTGTGAAATGCCACGGGGGCGCCGAGCCGAAGGCCGGCCTCGACCTCAGCGGCACCCTCACGGCGCTCTTCAGCGTTTCGTACGAGAACCTCGTGCCCGAGCGCCGCGGCGGCAAGGGGCGCCGACGCTTCGACCTCCTCGGCCCCACCATCGGCGAGAACCACCCCAAGACGGGCAACGTCCACTACCTCCCCGCCAAGTCGCTCGGCTCGCACGCAAGCATCCTCGTCGCCATGCTCAGCAAGGGCAAGGTCGCCCTCGCCGACCCCAAGCAGGCCAAGGACGCCGCCCGCCTCGCCGAGCAGCACAAGGACCTCCGCCTCGCGCCCGAGGAGCTGCTCAAGATCACCAACTGGGTGGACACCAACGCCCAGTACTACGGCTCCTACTGGGGCCGCCGGAACCTCCGCTACCAGGACCACCCCGACTTCCGCCCCGTGCCCACCTTCGAGCAGGCGGTCAGCTATGTCTCGCCCCTGCCCGAAGACCGGCGGTAGCCGCACTGCCCTCGGCAAATGCCGCTCCCAAAGAGTTCCCTCGCGGCGTCCCTTCGGGTTGCGGCGTCAGCGGGGCGTCTGCCACGTTGCGGCTCCTCAGCGATGCGCTCCGTAGCATCGCCTGCGTCGCCGCGCCTTGCATCCGCCCCGCTGACGCCGGCAACGCAGCCCGCGTGGATTCTCGTACAGACCCCCAAATAGCTTTCAGCGATTCGGCGGCGCCTTCAGAGGGGACAAGACTGGCTAACACTACAACGCTACTTCTCGCGCAGCCAAGCCCAGAGAGCGGTCACTCTGAGCGGAGTGAAACGGAGCGAAGAATCTCCCTCGGCCTGCGTCCGGGTACGGAGTCCTGCGCTTCACCAAGGGCGCAACGCGCGAGGAGATTCTTCGCGCCGCCCGCCAAGAGGCGGGCGGCGCTCAGAATGACGTGGCGTCTTGGCCTATCTCCTATCCTACCAAGCACTTGCATTCTCCAGAACAGCGGGAAGTAGCGTTGTAGTGCTAAAGGCAGGCCTCCGAACCGGGAGAGTGGCTCGTTTGGAGTCCTGCCTTCAGGCACTCCTTACCCCAATGAGCCGAATCGCTGAAAGCCATTTAGCGTTGTCGTGTTAGGCGCGGAGGGGTGAGAACCCCACCGGCCAACGGCACATCCCGACATGGACAGTTTCTGTCCACCCCGCCGACCTGCCAGCCTCGCGGCCGGCCTCTCCACTGCTGCTATCCCACTCTCGCGCAAGCACTTACGGCTAAAGGGCCGCCGGGCTACCCTTCCGGCACAGTGTTTGAGTATGGTTGCAGGCGGCGTGCTGCCGAACCCCTACAGTGCGGGTGCCGCACATGGTCGCGATCGATCGGATGCTGCGGGGGGGCAGAGCGGCGGGTTCGCCCTCGACCCTGGCGTGGGGTGTGTCGCTGTTCGCGCACCTGTGCGCGGGGGTGGCCTGCTGCTTCGTGACGGGCAGCGCTCCCGCGCCGGCCGAGTTAGCTGAGGGGCCGGCTCTGGCCGAAGTGCCTGTGGCGGTGGTGTGGGTCCCCAGGCCCGAAGTGGAGCGCGCCGCGGAGAGGAAGCCGCCCGAGGAGGCATCACCGGAGTCCCTGACTCTCCAACCCGTGCCCGCCTTCGAGCCCCCTGCCGTTCCTCTGCCTGCCCCGGCCCGAGAAGTGGTGGTGACTCTTCTGCCGCCCGAGCCGTCCGACGAGCCGCTGGCGCTCTCTTTGGCGAGCGCCCCGCCGCCTGTCGCGGAGATGGCGCCTCCCGCCCCCGAGGTGGCGGAGCCATCGGCCCCGGCCGCGACGCTCTGCGCCGTGGAGCCAGCCGCCGGCCTCGTGCCACGGCTGGCTCGCCCAGCCGTGCCGGAGGAAGGAGAACGCACGGTCGGCCAAGCCGACCGTGGCACAGCGCGGGAAGCGGCACGTGAGGCGCCGAGCGCTCCTGCCGTCGTGCTTGCGGCAGCGCCCTCTCCCAACAATGTGCCCCCCGCCTATCCGCGTGCGGCGCGGCGGCGCGGCCACGAGGGGCTGGTGGTGGTGAGCGCCCGCGTGTCGCCCAGCGGCGCCTGCGTCGCGGCGGCCATCCTGCGCTCGTCGGGGCACAGGGAGCTGGACGAGGCGGCAGCGGAGGCGGTCCGCGCCTGGCAGTTCCGCCCGGCGCTCCGCGACGGCACGCCCGTGGAGGCGGAGCTGGAAATCCCCATCCGATTCCGGCTGGCCGACTGACGAGAGGAGAGTCACTCCGTGAGGCGCCCGAAGGTGTTTCTTGCGCTTGTGACCCTGGTTGCGCCCGTGGCGGCGGGTGAGCCCGACAAGGGGAGCGAGCGCACCACGCTGGACGAGATCGTGGTCACGGCCACCCGCACCGACCTGCGGCTCTTCGACACGCCGTACATGGCCGAGCGCATCGAGAACGGCTACATCCAGGGCCGCAGGATGGCGAAGACGATGACCGAGATCTTCGCGGAAACGCCCTCAATCGGCCCGCAGAAGACGAGCGCCGGGCAGGGCTCCCCGTACCTCCGCGGCCTCACGGGCTTCCGCACGCTCCTGCTCATTGACGGCATCCGCCTGAACAACTCGGTCTTCCGCGACGGGCCGAACCAGTACTGGAACACCATTGACCCCTTCAGCATCGGGCGGCTGGAAATCGTCAAAGGCCCAAGCTCGGTCCTCTACGGCAGCGACGCCATCGGCGGCACGGTGAACGCCCTCACGCGGGGCGCCGAGCTCGCCCCGGGCGCCTTCAACTGCCACGGCCGCATCGTCACCCGCTACAGCAGCGCCGACGACTCGCTCATCGGCCGCGTCGAGGCCAGCGGCAACGTCGGCCAGAAGCTCGGCTTCATCGCAGGCATGACGCTCATGAACTACGGAGACATCGAGGCCGGCGGCGACACGGGCCGCCAGCCCAAGACCGGCTTCGACCAGCGCGCCTGCGACCTGAAGCTCGACTACTATCCCACCCCCGACTCCAAGCTGACCTTCGGCCACCAGTGCTTCCGCCAGGACGACGCCTGGCGCGCCCACGCCACCATCTTCGCCACCCCGTGGCACGGCACCGTCGCCGGCACCGACCGCGTCCGCGTCTTCGACCAGCGGCGCGAGCTGACCTACGTGCAGTACGAGGTGAAGAACCTCCGCTCCTTCATTGACGCCGCCCGCCTCAGCCTCTCCTGGCAGCGGCAGGAGGAGACGGAGGACCGCGTCCGCAGCAACCTCCAGCGCAACCTCCAAGGCTTCACCTGTGACACTCTCGGCCTCTCCGCCCAGTTCGAGTGCAACTCCCCCATCGACCGCCTCACCTACGGCGGCGAGGTCTACCACGACCTCGTGACCTCCTTCCGCCGCGACTACAAGGCCGACGGCTCGCTGAGCAAGGTCCGCATCCAAGGCCCCGTCGCCGACGACGCGCGATACGACCTTCTGGGCCTCTACATCCAGGACCAGATCCCAGTCACCGAGCATCTCGACGCCACCCTCGGCGTGCGGTGGACCTATGCCCGGGCCGAGGCCGACGACGTGGAGGACCCCACAACGGGCAGGGAGATCACCGTCCGCGATAGCTGGAGCAATCTGAGCGCCAGCGCCCGCCTGCTCTACCACCTCGACGAGCACTGGAACCTCTTCGGCGGCATCTCCCAGGGCTTCCGCGCGCCCAACCTCTCCGACCTCACCCGCTTCGACATCAGCCGCTCGGGCGAGCTGGAGACCCCCAGCCCCAACCTCAAGCCCGAGAAGTACCTCAGTTGCGAGATCGGCGCCAAGGCCAACTACGGCCGCTGGAACGGCCAGATCGCCTTCTTCCACACCCGCATCCGCGACATGATTGACCGCTATCCCACGGGCCGCGTCATCAGCGGCGGCCTCGAGGTGCAGAAGGCCAACATCGGCGACGGCCACATGTGCGGCATCGAGCTCCAGGGCGAGTATCGCCTGACCCGCCAGTGGACCCTCTTCGGCGGCGTCGCCTGTGTGCGGGGCGAGGCCGACACTTATCCCACCTCTGCCATGATTAAGGCGCGGCGCCCAATGTCCAAGGTTCCGCCGCCCACCGCCGTCCTCGGCGCCCGCTGGCAGCACGAGAGCGGCCGCTTCTGGTTGGAGGCCCTCACCCGCATGGCCGCCAAACAGGACCGCCTGTCGCCCAGTGACGAACGCGACACCCAGCGCATCCCGCCCGGCGGCACCCCCGGCTACGCCGTCCTCACCCTCCGCGGCGGAGTCCAGGCCACCAAGAACCTCAAGCTCAACGCCGCCATCGAGAACGTCCTCGACAAGGACTACCGCATCCACGGCTCGGGCCAAAACGAGCCGGGGCGCAACTTCGTGCTGTCAGCTGATTGGACGTTCTGAGCGGCGGGATAGGACCGATAGGACGGATAGGACCCGTAGGACCTATGTAACCAGTTCCCCCTGGGTGTCCTATCCGTCCTATCGGTCCTATCCGTCCTATGGTCCTCCTACTTGACTCCCCCCACCCCACCCCCTATCATTGCTTCCCGTGTCGAGGCGTGTTCACTAAATAGGAGGTGCGCTATGAAGCTCGGCTTCGTCTCCGCCATCGTGCCCGACCTGTCCCTCGAGGAGATCATCGCGCTCGCGGCGGCAGAGGGCTACGACTGCATCGAGGTCTGCTGCCGGCCCAAGGGCAAGGCCGAACGCCGCTACGCCGGCGTCACCCACATTGACGTCACGGCAGGATTCACGAAGTCCGACGCCGCGCGCGTGAACGACCTCTTCGCCGCGGCCGGCGTGAGCATCAGCGGCCTCGGCTACTACCCGAACCCGCTGTCGCCCGATGCGGCCGAGGCCAAGGCCGCCGTCGCCCATATCAGGAAGGTCATCCGCGCTGCCGCCCTCCTCGGCGTCGGGCAGATGAACACCTTCGTCGGCCGCGACTGGACGAAGACCGTTGACGCCAACTGGCCGCGCTTCCTGAAGACCTGGCGGCCGCTCGTCAAGTTCGCCGAGGACCAGGGGGTGCGGATCGGCATCGAGAACTGCCCGATGCTGTTCTCGAACGACGAGTGGCCCGGCGGGAAGAACCTCGCCCACACCCCCGCCATCTGGCGGCGGATGTTCGCCGACATCCCGAGCAAGAGCTTCGGCCTCAACTACGACCCCTCGCACCTCGTCTGGCAGCGGATTGACTACGTGGCGCCCATCCGCGAGTTCGCAGACCGCATCTTCCATGTCCACGCAAAGGACGCCCGCGTGGACTACGATGGCCTCGACGCCCACGGTGTCCTCGCCTTCCCGCCTCAGTACCACACGCCGAAGCTGCCCGCCCTCGGCGACGTGGACTGGGGGAAGTTCTTCTCCGCCCTCACCGACGCCCGCTACGCCGGCCCCGTCTGCGTCGAGGTCGAGGACCGCGCCTACGAGGGCACCCTCGCCCTCCGCAAGGCATCGCTCCGCCAGAGCGCGACATATCTGCGGCGGTTCCTTCCGAAGGAGAAGTGAACCCCGGACGCGTGACCCGTGACGCGTGACCAGAGGGGCCGGCTCCCGCAGGTCTTCTCACGGGTCACGCGTCACGCGTCCGGGCGCACCCCTGGAGTGGCACATGGACTTTGCGTACGCCGACATTGCGAAGATGATTGACCACTCGCTGCTGACGCCGACGCTCACGGATGCGGAGCTGGAGGCTGGCTGCCGGCTGGCCCTGGCCTACGACGTGGCGAGCGTGTGCATCGTGCCCTACTACCTCAGGCGCTGCGCCGAAATCCTGCGCGGCAGCACGGTGAAGGCCAGCACGACCATCGGCTTCCCACACGGCGGCCACACCTCCGCCGTCAAGCTCGCCGAGGCTCGCCAGGCACTCGACGATGGCGGCGAAGAGCTCGACACCGTGGTGAACATCAGCAAGGTCCGCAGCGGCGACTGGGCCTACGTGCGGGCCGACCTCCACCCCATCATCGCTCTCGCCCACGGCCGCGGCCAGAAGGTGAAAGTCATCTTCGAGAACTGCTTCCTCAGCGACGAGCAGAAGATACGGCTGTGCGAGATATGCGGCGACATCGGCGCCGACTGGGTGAAGACCTCCACCGGCTACGGCGGCGGCGGCGCGACGGACGACGATCTGCGCCTCATGCGCAAGCACTCGCCACCCAGCGTCCAGGTGAAGGCCGCGGGTGGCGTCCGCACCCTCGACCGCCTCCTCGAGGTCCGCGCCCTCGGCGTCAGCCGCGTCGGCGCCACCCGCACCGCCGACATCCTGGACGAGGCCCGCCGCCGGCTGGGCATCGGACCGATCAAGGCATAGCGGCGATCGGTCCGATCCGTCGAATCCGTCCGATCGGTCCGATCACTTGACAACGTGCCTACAAGTGCGCATGCTGTGTGTCATTGGCGTGGCAACCCACCCCCTCTTTCAGGAGAGCGGAATGCGTCGGCTGAAATGGCTGTGCGTGGCGGCGTTGGGCATGGCGGCGACGGCCCTGGCGGCGGACAACACGCCGCCCGAGGGCTTCACCGCGCTCTTCAACGGCAAGGACCTCACGGGCTGGAAGGGCCTCGTCGGCAACCCCAAGAGCCGCGCGGCCATGAAGCCCGAGGCCCTCGCCGAGGCCGAGAAGAAGGCCACCGAAGAGGTCCTGAAGAACTGGAAGGCCGAGGACGGCGTCATCGTCTTCAGCGGCAAGGGCGGCCACCTGTGCACGGCGAAGGACTACGCGAACTTCGAGCTGTACCTCGACTGGAAGATCGCCAAGGGCGGGGACAGCGGCATCTACCTCCGCGGCACGCCCCAGGTGCAGATATGGGACAACAAGGAGGGCTCGGGCGCCCTCTGGAACAACAAGAAGGAGGGCAAGAAGCCCCTCGAGGTCGCTGACAAGCCCGTCGGCGAGTGGAACACCTTCTACATCAAAATGGTCGGCGAAAAAGTCACGGTGAAGCTCAACGACAAGCTCGTCGTGGACAACGTCGCCCTCGACAACATCTGGGAGCGCGACAAGCCGATCTACCCCAGCGGCCAGATCGAGCTCCAGAGCCACGGCAGTCCCCTGTGGTTCAAGAACCTCTACATCAAGGAGCTGCCGGCCGAGGAGAAGAAGTGAATCGTGACGCGTGAGAAGAGATGCGTCCCAGGTCCCGCATGCCGCGGGTGCTGCCGGCTGGGCTAGGCACCGCAGCTTCAGCTGCCACTCCCGGAGCCGTTTGCCGGCAGTCTGAGGATGTAGCAAGGAGGCGTTGGAATGGCGAAGCGGGGGTTTTTCTTTGACCTGACGGATCAGATGGAGAACAATGCCAATGTGCACCGCGAGGTGGTGGCACGCATCGAGGAGCTCACGAAGCGCAACCTTGTATGCTATCTTGCGAATCCCGGTCACCCGGGAGGGGCCATGCAGGACCATGACCCGGACCTGCTTGAGAACGTTTTGCGCAGCATGGATCTGGCCTTGTATGAGAGGAGGCTCGACCTGCTTATAAACAGTCCGGGCGGCTTTCCTTACGCAGCCCAGAAGATGGTGAAGGTATGCCGGGCGTTCTCAAGCGAATTCCGCACAATCGTTGTGAGCAGGGCAATGAGCGCTGCGACCTTGCTTTGCCTGGGGTCCGACGAGCTGCTCATGGCGGAGACCGCGAGCCTGGGTCCCATAGATCCCCAGATGGTGACAGGGTCTCCACCTCAACAGCGACTCGTCCCGGCTAGCGTCATCATCGAGTCGTTCCGTCAGATGCTTGGCGCTGCGCAGCAAGCAATAGCCGCCAAACAACCCCCTGACCCGTTCTTCCACGTTCTGGACACACTCGATGTTACAGGCGTGTTCGAGAGCATGAAGGCCATCGATTCCACGAAGATCATCGCCAAGGATCTCCTGCGCGAGGGTCTTCTTCGGAAAAGCCTGGCGACAGTGGAGAAGGTTGTCAATGAGCTGGTGGCAGAAGGCGCAAAGGAACTCCACAGCAAGCACCTGTACCCCGCTATCCTCAATGCCTCGATTGGGTTACCGGTGACAGAGCTCCGCTCAGGTGATGACCTCGATATGCTGCTCCACGAGCTTTTTGTGAGGATGGAAAGGTATGCGGCTCAGAAAGCACTGGCAAAGTATGTTCTGACCCGTCAAGGAGGGATTGACGTGAACGTCCAGGTACAGGCAGTTCGGCGGGCGCCGTGACAATCAGACGGAGGAGATCTGATACTGAAAGTTGGGAGGTGCGATCCGGCATATCCGCCTAGTGCCCATTCGTTTCCTCGTTTCCTCGTAACGTCGCAGGTCCTCGCTTGCTGCAGCGGCCTGCCGAATTGCCTTCGTGGCCTCCTGTGCCGCTGGAACCAACCGCGGATCCGCAACCGGGATCGAGAGGAATCGGTCTATCGCTGCCTTCGCATCGCTGAGGTCCATGTGCAACGCTCCTGGAGATCAAACTCAGTTCGCCGCAGACATGGGTCTACGGTCTTGTCAGCGCTATCAATCATCCTACGCCATCGGAATGCCCCCGTCAAGAGGCAATTCGCTGGCCTCAGGCCCTTGGGATGCCCCGCGGACCCTATACAACAGCTTGGGGCGCCGCTCTCAGCATGCCGCATCAGGTGCGTTGCCGGGGCCTGGCGTTCCATACGAAGGCACTACTCCGCGTCATCCACAAACGTCTTCCCTTGCTCCATACCATGCCTCACGAGCGTCGCCGTGTCATCGGGCCTCACACGGGTACTCCTTCGAGCGCAACGGCTTGGGCCAGGAGGGAGTTGCGTTCCGGCCCATTCTCCCACTCCTCACGAGAGAAGACAACTGGCACGATCACCATGCCCTCCCTGTACCCGGCCTCCCACGCGCAGTCGCCCACGTAGTCACGTGTTGCTTCGTCCGCGGCCCCCTCGACCACCACAAGCACATCCATGTCGGAGTCCGGATCGGCATCTCCCCTAGCTCTGGACCCGAAGAGGACCAACCGATGCAGGGCCACGCGCCTGAGCAGAAGGCGCTTAAATCTGCCCAAGATCCGCTTCTCGATCGCATTCATCCACTGCTCTCCGTCCGTCCACCCTCAGTGTAGTCCGAGACGACACGGGGATCAAGCGCTCAATGGGTGTCTGAAATCGGCAATCGGAAATCGCAAATCGGCAATCTACAGGTTGGCCTTGAGCCACTGACAGCACTTGGCGTAGCCCACGCCGCCGGCGGCCTCGGGGCCTTCGTACTCGGCACACCAGATGCCATCGTAGCCGGCCTTCCGCAGGCAGGCGATGGCGTGCTTGAGGTTGATCTCGCCCTCGCCGAGCGCTGCTCCCTTGTAGTTGGCGAGCGAGCCCGTGCCGTCCTTCATATGGGTGTGGAAGACGTAGGGGGCAATCAACTCGTAGTACCGGTCAATCGTCGCCAGGTCGTGGCCGGCCCAGCGGTAGTTCATCGTGTCGAGGTTGGACCCCA
Source organism: Planctomycetota bacterium (assembly GCA_016872855.1). GTDB lineage: Bacteria > Planctomycetota > PUPC01 > DSUN01 > DSUN01 > DSUN01. The sequence goes on along the minus strand of VGYV01000243.1, from coordinate 1,612 downwards.
CGTTCTTCGAGCCGACGGCCTGGAAGATGCGCACCTGGAGGTCTGCGTCGTTGGTCACGTGACCGTGGTTGTCCACGGCGAGCTTGATGCCGGCCGGCTCGATGAAGGGCACGCAGCGGCGGAGGCAGCCCGAGATGGCCTCGGCGTACTTCTCGGGCGGCACGGCGTCCTTCTTCCAGCCCCCCTCGGTGCGGATGACGTCGGTGCCCACGATGGGCGCGAGGTCGAGGCAGATGCGCTTCATCCGCTCGATCTGGGGCTTGATCGCCGTCTCATCGAGGAGCACGAAATCGTTCCCCGCCGACAGGCAGCCCGCCTTGATGCCCCTGTCATCCATCTGCTTGTGGACTTCCTTCGCCCTCGCCACGGGGTCGGCCGTATCCTTGTCCCACACATCGCCGATAGCCACCTCGATGTACTCGAACCCCGTCCTCGCGCAATAGTCGAGGAACTGAATCCAGTCGAACCCCGGGAAGTTGTAATGAATGACCCCGATCTTCGGCTTCGCCATTGCCGCGCTCCTTCTTCCGGCCTCCCACAGCCCAGTTCCTCACCGACCCGTGACGCGCGATTATAGGGAGAGCTCGGGCCTGAGGCAAGCGCCGCTTGTGGCGCGCCGTGACCCTCGATGGAGCACCGCTGGAAGTGCGCCGCACCTGGCAGGAAGTCCGCTGGATGTTCAGGTGGCCCGGTAGGCAGTCACAGGCTCATTGGTTCCGCTGACCACCATGACCCCCTCCCACACCTTCTTGGTGTTGGGGGGTTGCTGGCCGCCGTGCTTCACGAGCGTGATGGTTTTCGGACGCTGTCCGGGAGGCAGCTCCTTGAACTTGGCGATGTTCGTCACCCGGCCTTCGTGCCAGGTGACGGAGCTGCCGAGGAATTCCGATGCGCCGGCTTCCTCAGTGCTTATCTGGAGATTGATCTGTTCCAGATCCCACTTGCCTTCGATCTCCACCAGGTACTCAGCCATCGCGGCACTCCTCTCACTACTCAGGGATTGTGATCCCTGCGTCCCGGAACGCCTTCTCGACTCTCTGGATCTCCTCTGGAAGACGAGCTTCCCTGACGTCGCCCTGGAGCAGCGTCAGGGCCTGCTGGAAGACACCAGGGGGGTCTTGCTTGGGGTGTAGGATTCGCAGAGCGGTCCGGACCTTCTCCAGGTCGCCTGGATCCTTGAGCGCCTTGATGGCATCCGTGAGCCGTTCCTTGCCGCGCTGCATCTCCTTCGTGGCCTTCGGCAAGAGGACGATCTTCCTGATTTCCTCGTCGTGCTTTGCCTGTTTGGCGCCGGCGTCCACCTGGATCGCCTGCAGAGCGCCCAGCAGTGAGCCGGCAAACTCGTACCTGTCCAGGTCTGACACGGCTTTTGCGAAGCTGTAGATCTCCACCTCTTCGTTCGTGCCCAGGAGGATATCGCCGAGCACTTTCGTCCTCTCGGCGTTCATCGCTGTGACAAGAGCAGAAATGGTCTTCTCAAAGAAGGGCTCTTCCGGATTCCTTGTGGGTAGCTACAATATGTAGTGGTCAGAGGAACCCTTTTACCTCCCTCAGCATAGGCATGGGAGATGCTCTGAACCAGAGCGGGCAACGTCTTCACCCTTGACGACCC
>VGYV01000242.1 GCA_016872855.1 Planctomycetota bacterium | reverse complement strand
CCTCGACAACCCCGAAAAGACCGTCACCGTCGCCCGCGTCAACCCCCTGGCTACGAAGCTCCTCGTCCTCAAGGGCCAACTCGTCGGCGCGAGCGGCTGGGGCAAGGACCTCATCGGCTGTTCCGTCGAGGCCGTCATCAAGCCGCCCGAGGGTCGCTGCGACGAGTTCCTCGCCAAACGCCTCGAGTACGGCAACCACCTCCAGTGGGTCTACGGCGACCACGCCGACGCCCTCCGCCGCCTCGGCGGGATGCTCGGCCTCGCCGTCGAGGTGATCGGCTGAGGGGTGCGAACCGGGAAAGTAGGTGACTATGCCCTCGGACGACTTCACCTGTGTGGCACAGCCGCCCTCGGCTGTGTCCGATCGGCAGGGCCGCCCAACCAGCACAGGCGGGGGCGCCTGTGCCACACGATCACCTACTTTCCCGGTTCGCACCGGCCCGGCAGAAAAGGCTTGACAACGGCGGGGTGACTTGCTAGCATACTCACGGCCAGGGCAACATGGCTCGACACCCGTGGGACGCGGAGGTGGCCGCCGCCCAGCGGGGAGTGTGGCACGAAGGGAGGGTGCCCAAACCCGAGCCTTGTCGCTTTGGTGTGTGGTAGCAAGTCGGGCACTTGGGAAGGAGTGTCGGGCTTTGTATCGCGTGCCGCTGAGGCGTTACAAGCGTCGCAAACGCTGGAGGGGCGGGTCGGAACATCCCCCGCCCGCCGCCGGCGGCAGCGCGCCCCACGCAGGCTCCCCCCTCTCCCGCCGCCAGGGACATGAACCATCCTGCCCGTTCCCTGCGGCGATCGGCTTCCTCGATAACTTGCTGAATGCTGAACGACTTGCCGGCCCGAGCGCCGGCGGCGCAGCGTTCGTCCTGCGTGCAGTCCCCGAGTTCCCTTCCCCCGGCTGTGGGCATGAAGGAGGCATGGAATGGTTATGCGCACTGGGGGCATCGCCTTGGTGTTGCTGGCGGCCTCGACCTTCCTCACCGTGGTCTCGCCAACCACGGCCGGCCCCACCGGCGGGGTCTTCGACGGGTATACGGGGACCTTCACTGGCGACCAGTCGTGGGGCGTGATTGACGGCTTGGATTTCGATTGTCCTCCGTGGTGTAGGGTCAGAGTCCACAGCCTTACCAGAGACATCACGCCGGCGTCCCGTCCCCTGTTCCCTCTCTTTCCGGGCATCGGGATCGGTCTGGTGGGGGCGGACGGTTCATCCGGCGACGGCTCTCCGTGGGGCGATGGGGGCGATGGGGGCAACGGTGCCCCCGGGTTGTACCCTTACATCGTTCTCGCTTGGCCACCCCAAATCCTGTTTCTGGGTCCGACGGTGGACTTCGCGGGCGGTGACTACAAGATAAGGATGGATCCTGTCGTCCTCAGCGCGCGCTCTTTCGACGGGATCGTGGTGTTCAGCAAGGGCGGCCGGGGTGGCAACGGAGGATGGGCCACCGGCGCGCTGGGACTGGGGCCTGCCTGGGGCGGCGATGGGGGGGCGGGAGGTGCTGGCTGGGATGTGAATGTCACCAGTAGCGGTCGCATCAGCATCCTCGGCAATCTGGGCGTTGGCATCCGGGCCGAGAGCGTTGGCGGCGATGGCGGCAATGGCGGCTGGGCGGCATCGGCCACCTACACCTATGGGGGTGATGGGGGGTAAGGAGGCGCCGGCGGCCCAGTGACCGTCCACACTGCCAGCACCATTGAGACCCTCGGCTATCGCTCGACCGCCATCTACGCACGGAGCTCGGGGGGCGCCGGCGGCAACGGGGGCGATGGCGGCAGCCTGGTCGGCAATGGCGGCGCCACCCTGGGCAGCGGTCCAGGCGGCACGGTGCTCGTGGAGAACCTCGGGGCGCTCTCGACAGCCGGCTCCTATGCCCACGGCATTTACGCCCTGAGTTCGGGCGGGGGCGGCGGGGAGGGTGGCTCCGGCGGGGCCAACAGTTCGGGCGATGGCGGCCCCGTGAACGTGGACAATCGCGCCCCCGTGACCACGGCGGGCTTAGCCTCCTACGCGATCTTCGCCCAGAGCATCGGTGGCGGGGGAGGCAGCGCCGGCGATGCGGGCGGGCTCGCTGCAATCGGCGGCAGCGCCTCAGCCGGCGGCAACGGGGGGCACATCGTTCTCACCAACCAGGGCACGCTCCAGACCGGCGGCTTCGACGCCTCCGCCATTCTCGCCCAGAGCATCGGCGGCGGGGGAGGCGAAGGTGGGGGCTCGGGCGGGCTCATCATCATCGGGGGAAGCGGCAGCAGCAGCGGCAACGGCGGCCGCGTCGAGCTGACCAACACCGGGAGCATCGCCACCGCAGGGGCCCTTTCCGACGCCATCTTTGGTCAGAGCGTGGGCGGGGGCGGAGGCCGGGCCAGAAACTCGGGCGGCATGATCGCTTTTGGGGGCAGCGGCGGCGGCGGGGGGCACGGTGGGCCGGTAGAAGTGACAAACTACGGCAGCCTTGCCACGACAGGCTTCTATGCCTGCGCGATCTCCGCAGAGAGCATTGGGGGCGGGGGCGGTCGAGGCGGCGGCTTGGTCACCGCCGGCGCGGAAATGTCTTTGGCCATTGGGGGCAATGCCGCGGAGGGCGCTGATGGAGGCACCGTTTGGGTCACGAGCGGCGTGGCCTCGCTGAGCACTGCTGGGGACCTCTCCAGCGGCATTTATGCCCACAGCATCGGCGGCGGGGGGGGGTAGCGGCGGCAGCGCGTTCTCCCTGGCCGCAGGTGTCGGCGTCTCGGGCGCCTTTTCCATGGGTGGGGCTGGCGGCGGCGGCGGCAAGGGCGGCGTGGTCACCCTGACCAGCGACAGCCAAGTCACCACACAGGGCAGGCAGGCCCACGCCCTGATCGCGCAGAGCATCGGTGGAGGCGGAGGCTCCGGCGGAAACGCCATATCCCTGGGCGTAACGGTCCCGCCGGGGGCACCGGCGATCGGAATCGGCTACACCGTGAGCGTCGGCGGCGACGGAGGCGATGGGGGCAACGGCGGCAAGGTCAACCTCAGCAGCACGGGCGATGTCGCGACCTCTGCGTTCCGGTCCTACGGCATCCTTGCCCAGAGCATCGGCGGCGGTGGGGGGGACGGGGGCTACAGCGTGAGCGGCAGCGTGGCCATCACAAGCATAGTCACGACGTTGGCCATAGGTGGGTTCGGCGGCGGGGGGGGCAGCGGGGACGCGGTGGCCGTCGGCAGCACTGGAGACATCCTGACTCAGGGCAATCTGGCCAACGGCATTCTCGCCCAGAGCGTCGGGGGCGGCGGCGGGGCAGGCGGGAACAGCTTGGGAATCCAAATCGTCCTGAAGGCGCCCAAGCCCGTTCCCGGAATCCCCGTCTCGACTACCTACACGTTAGGGGGCTGCGGCGGCGACGGAGGCGCCGGGGGTGTTGTCCAGGTCGTCAACCAGGGCCAGATTGAGACCCAGGGGATTCACGCCCACGGCATCCTGGCCCAGAGCGTCGGCGGCGGAGGCGGAGCTGGCGGGGACCAGTCTGCCTTCGATCTGTCCCTCGGCTGGTTGATCCGCGTCGAGTCCGCACTGTCGCTGGGCGGCGGCGGAAGCGGGCCCCCCGGCAATGGCGCGGCGGTCACGGTCGACAACTCCAATAGTCTCACGACCCACGGCGATTTCGCCCAGGGCATCCTGGCCCAGAGCATCGGGGGCGGCGGGGGAGCCGGAGGGCTCTGCTTCCAGCACGGCCTTGTGGACCTGATTGATGGGGTACCGTCTGTCAAGTTGAGGGTCTGGGGTAACGGAGGCAGTGGTGGAGCGGTGACCCTGAGCAACAGCGGCGCCATCGCCACGTACGGTGGCTTTGCCCACGGCATTCTGGCGCAGAGCATCGGCGGCGGAGGAGGCTTCGCCGCGATTAGCGAAGACTTCGCGATCAGCACCTTGCAGAAGGGCGTCCGGGCAATCGGCATCCCTCTGCCAGACACGCCGGGCCTCGGCATCGCCTTTGCCGGCAGCGGCGGCGCCTCGGGCTCGGCCAGCGATGTCAGCGTCACCCACACGGGCAGCATCACGACCTTCGGGCATACGTCGCATGGCATCCTCGCACAGAGCGACGCAGGGTCGGGCAGGGCTGGCACGGTCACGGTCACTCTAGGCAGCGAGATCCTCGCCCAGGGAGCCAACTCGCACGGCATCCTCGCCCAGAGCGTGGGCAGCAGCGGCCTTGGCGGCAACATCGGGATAACCATAGGCAGCGGCACAGTCCAGGGCGGGTCGGGCCTGGGCGCCGGGGTGTACCTCGATGGCGGAGCCAACAACACGCTGACCAATGCCGGCCACATCTCCGCGCTGAGCGGCATGGCGGTCCGCGCCACCGTCGGCAACGACACTATTGTGAACAACGGGATCATCGCCGGCAACGTCAGCCTTGGAACCGGCGTGAACGCTATTATGAACTGCCTGGGGGCGATCCTCAATTCCGGACCCGATGTGAACCTTGGAGCCGGCAACATCCTGACGAACGCCGGTGTCATTTCTCCTGGCGGCCTAGGCGCGATCTGCCAGACCACGATCGTCGGCGACCTTGCCCTGGAGCCGACTAGTCTGCTGGAGATTGAGATCGGCGGGATTGGGGAAGACGAACTCGACCGCATCATTCTCAGTGGCGCGCTGGGCAGCGCCTCCGGAGGTCCGGCCCCTCTGGCCGAGAGCGGCAGCGTCGTGTTCTCGCTCCTACCCGGCCTCGATTTGGCCTCCCTCATCGGCCCAGGAGGGAGCGTGGAACTGCTGTTCCTCGTTCCCCGGGACTTGGCTGGTGGTGCGCTCACGATGTACTGCGACTTCCCAGACTGCCCCCAGGGGTTCTCCTACAGTGTCTTCCACGATGAGAGCGGGGCAGCCTGGCTCCGTGTTGCCGCCAGCGAAATCCCTGAGCCGGCGACCCTCACCCTCCTCGCCCTGGGTGGGCTCGCCCTCCTGCGACGCCGGCGCAAGTCCTGACCACTCGCGCTCCAGGCGTTCAGAGCCGAGGCAATCGCTCCGGCGCGGGCCGAATGGCGTTCAGCGGGTGGCGGAAAAGGGACCCTCGAAGTGGCAGAAAAGGGTACCTTTGGCGGCCCGGGCCGTCGGGGGCAGAGGTCAGGCACCGACCCCGTGTGTGCCTCAGTCGGATGAGCCGCATCGCCCCCTCGGCCCCAATCTTGCGCCCCTGTGACGCCCTCAGCGGCGCAGGTTGGGGGCAGGAAGGCGGTCCAGAGCCACGTATCTCGTTGGCAGCTATGCTGTTACGGAGTTATCCACAATCGCCCGCAGTGCGGGGGCGTGTGTGCGCGCAGGGCGCAAGATCGATGAAATGGCGATTCTCCGCGGAATTCGGCGGTCCACCCGATGTTGCGCCCCCTCGGAGGGGGCGCAAGTTCGGCAGATTGGCGATTCTCGGCAGCATGGGGCCGTTGCGGGCGATCTCGGCCTCGGCAATGGGCGCAGGATGGGAGGCGAGGGCGTCAGGAGGGCTTGGCGGAGGGACGGGAGCGGAAGCCGAGCATGCGGGCGGCGGTGGCGGCGATGATGCGTATGTCTATGCCCCAGCCCATGTTGCGGATGTACTCGCGGTCGTAGTCGAGCTTCTTCCGCACGTCGTCGAGCGTGCGGTCCGAGGGGTGGTTGATCTGCGCCCAGCCGGTGATGCCTGGGCGGACGGCGAGGCGGGCGACGTAGCCTGGGATTTCGTGGCGGAACTTCTCGACGAAGACGGGGCGTTCGGGCCGCGGGCCGATGAGGCTCATGTCGCCCTTCAGCACGTTCCAGAACTGCGGCAACTCGTCCAGGTGGGTGCGCCGCAGGATGCGGCCCAGCCACGTCTCGCGCGGGTCGTTCGCCGCGGCCCACACGGGGCCGGTCGCCGCCTCCGCGTTGGCGACCATCGTGCGTAACTTGATGATTTTGAAGATCTTACCATCCTTGCCCACCCGCTCCTGACGGTAGAAGGCCGGGCCGCGGGAGGTGAGCTTGACGAGGAGGGCGAGGAGGAGGGTGACGGGGGTGGCGATGGCGACGCCGGGCATGGCGAAGAGGATGTCAATCGCCCGCTTGAACTCGGCGTAGCGTTTGCGGAAGAAGCGCAGGTAGAGGGCACCCGCGCCGCTTCCGAGGACAAGGATAGTGGCCGGCTCCGGCATCGGCAACTGTTCCTCACACGCTATGGCCGCCTCTCCTCGATTTGTTGCGCTGCAACAAGCATGCCGTTCGATGGCCGAAGCGGGCGGGCCGCCCGTCGGCTCGCCGCATCCCGTAAGAGTTGGCTTGGATTGAGGTTATGCCGACGCTGTCTGGAGGCGGGTCGTGGGCTGAGCGACGCCTCGCGCCCTGGGGCAGGCGATTTGTCCGCTCGCCCGCGCGGGCCTGTCTTTTTTTTCGGAATGAGGGGCAGGGGCCAGCGCGCGGCTGCCCTCAGGGGCAGGCGAACAAGTCGTCCACGCTCGAGAGGTCCACGCGGGGCCGGCAGGTGAACTGGACGGCAACGCCCCACCACTCGCCATCGCGGGCCAAGGCGTCGGCCGATGTGGCCAGCCGCTCGGCCCGGACGACGCGCGCCTCGCCCGTGAGAGACACCGTAGCCTCGGAGGGGGTGCCGCGGCGCGGGACGATGATGCTAACCGTAAGTTCTTGGTGGGGCAGGAGATCCTGCGCGCCCTGGGTGCGGAAGTAGATGCCGCCGGGGCTGACGTTGGCGGTGACTCCGGACCGCGAGACGCTGGCGCCCGCCTTGGTCTTGAGGGTGAAGACCAGGGGCACCGAGAGCTCGAGGCGCCGATACCTGCGCCGCTCAACCGATGGCCGCATCGGGGCACTCATCGGGCGCTCTCCCTGCGGACGGTCCGGGGGTAACCTTGCGGAGGGCCGCCCTGCGCCGCCGGCGCCCTTGCGCACTGCTCCGCCGCGCACCTCTCCGCCTGGGAAGGGCGCGCAGCAAGATTCATGCCGGCTGCGCGGCGCGGCGCGGCGCCGCCACGCTGAATGGCTAAGCGCTTATGGGGTGGTTATTTGCGGCAGGCCGGCCCGCTCGCTCACTCCCGCGCCGCGCATGGGGCGCCCCTTCCCAAGCGGGTGGCATTCAGGGATTCCGGACAAGCGATAGCCTTGTTTCAGGCTCATCAGGGTTCAGCGATCCTGAGTCGGCAGGGCTGGGGGAGCAGGGGCGGCGGGCATCCTGAAGGCCGCACTACGAACTCCCACTTCATCCTGTTGAAGTGTTACGAAGAGCCTTATTTCGGCCCCTCGGTCTGGGCGGCACACCCGAATTGCGGCATCTGTCCCGAATGGCACTAACCTAGGGAGCTGGAGCCGGCCCAGCCCGCACCGGCGGGCGGCAGAGGGTAGCCACGGGCGCAAGCCCGTGGGACGCGGCGTTGCCACCTGCCCAGCCCCCGCAGGGGGCGGCAGAAGCCCCGATTCGGATGCGTCCTATGGTCTCTGCCGCCCCCTGCGGGGGCTGGGGTTGGGGTGGTCGCACCTTTCCACGGGCTTACGCCCGTGGCTACCTTCTGCCGCCCTGCGGGCTGGCCCGCGCCCCTAAGTCTGTGCCATTCGCATCTGTCCCTGACACTCCTCAGCCTAGGGGATGGCGGCCTCGATGGCAGGGGTGGCGACGGCGGCGAACTTCTGGAGCTCAGCGAGCACCTCGCTGGCGGGGGCCGAGGCGTCGAACTCCGCCCGCACCTGCACCAGGGCGCACGGGCAGCCACTGCCGAAGAGCCGCGCCCTGAGCGCCGCCAGCCAGAAGCCAGCGTAGCGGGGGGTGTTCTTCGAGCCAGCCTTGAACCAGTAGAGGACCCACATGCGCCGGCCGTCGCCACGGAGGAAGTGGCGGCGATTGAGGAGATGAACCCCGCCGCTGGCCGGCAGCGCAATGGTGTCGCGCGGAGGCGTCTCGGTCCAGCCGCTGCCCTTGTAGCACAGCTCGGGCGGATGGATGGCGTTCGGATTGTCCTCGGCATGCACGATGGAAAGCTCAAAGGCGGGGACGGTGCCGCACGAGTAGGTGCGGGTAAGGATGGCATCGGTCTGGAGGATTTCCCGCTCGTCAGGCGTCCCACCGATCCTCTCGTCCAGGAGCTTCCATTTCCCCAGGGTCTCGGGCAGGAACTTGGCGATGTTCCCGACGTCTGGCGGCGGGGGCACCCGGCTGTTGAAGTAGAACACGAGGGGCGCGACGACCGCGAATAGGACGCAGGCCACGGTGTAGCGTTGGTTGAGGGTGCGCATGGGCGGTTCCCCTACGTCAGGTTGCGGCGGCCGGCGCGGCGGCCTCCTGCCTCTCTGTCGCCGGGCCGCTTGTATCAAAGCGCTGGAGCACGCGCTCGAAGGTGAAGAAGAGGATGAAGGCGACGACGAAGATGCCCAGCCCCGTCGCGTCGTGCACGAAGCGGTCGGGCTGCGCCACTTTCGAGCCCCAGCGGCCCGCGACGAGGACCAGGGTGACGATGCGCCACATGTTGGCCAGGAGCGCAACAGGAATCCCCGCCAGGAAGAGGATGAGCTTGTTGCGCCGCGAGAGCTTGGCCAGGTAAGCCAGCAGCGCGCCAAAGGTCAGGAGCGCGATGAGCGACTTCAGCCCGCTGCACGCCTCGGCAACCGTCAGTTTGTCCTTCGTGCCGTCGGGCAGTTCCCACCTCACCTCGCTTGCCTCGGCCGTCACGCGGTGGGGGTGCAGCCCCGCCTTGTGAAGGGCGTTCACCACGCGAGCCGTCCCATCCGTCGCAAACTCCTTCAGCGGAAACGTCAGCGCGTCGAGCGCGAACATCGGGGCGGGGACCATCGAGACAGTGAACAGGAGAGGGAAGAGGAGCGCTCGGCTGATGGCCCGGCCGTAGAGGAAGAAGACGAGGCCGCAGAGGACGATGAGGAAGCTCATGCCCTGCAAGATGCCCACGCGAAGGCGTGCCCCCGCCAGGAGAATCAGGAGGCCAAGGCCCAGGGTGACGAGTCCGGCGCCGCACATGTCCCCCTTCGGCTCCAGCTTCGCCAGCCGCTCGCGGAGCATCCAGACCAGCACGAGGGCCACGAAGGGCACCAGGTAGCCGTGCGAATAGTAGGAGCTGCCCCGGCTCCACTGCCACTCCATCCAGTTCATCTCGGGGATGAATGCCGCGCAGAACAGGGCGCAAAGGAGAGAAGGCATGAGCCGCCGGCCCCAGAGCCACACCTGGATGCCGACGAGGAGCGCCATCGCGATCTCGCGGTAGGGCGGATACGGCCCGAACTGCACGCGCTTGAAGCCAAGGGCCGGCATGTGCGGCTTCACCACGTCGAGGGTGGGCAGGAAGTACATGAGCACGATGATGGCGGTGGGCCAGTAGAGTGCCAGATAACCCAGCGGCCCTTCGGCGCGCACGCGGAGGGTGCCGACGGTTGCTGCTGTCGCCGGAGCCGGTGCCACGGCCTCGGCGCTGGCCGGCGGGGCCGCCTCGGCCTCCTCGGCGGGGGGGGCGGCCGCGGCACCCTCGCCCGCCGCAGGCTCGTCGGCCGGAAGCTGTGAGGGCGGCAACGCCTTGAGGAACAGCGTCAGATACAGGTCCGCAAGCAGCGCGCACAGGCCGCCGACCAGGAAGCCCGAGGGCTTCCGCCACAGCGCCTGGAACTCCTCGGACCAGCCCAGCTTCCCGGCCAGGAGCGGGAAGAGCGCGTCCTGCATGATGTAGCCGGGCAGCCAGAAGGCCACGGCGGCGATGAAGAGCCAGCCCACCTCGTCGCGCCGCCGCCGCTTGGCCACCAGATAGGCCCAGGCGCCGAACACGACGAGGAACACGCCATCGAACAGCGCGGCCAGCTTATCCATTCACCCCTTCTCCCACTGTTTGGAGTCCTGCCTTCAGGCAGTCTTCCGCCAGGCCCAAGCAGCTTTCGGCGATTCGGCTCAATCGAGCCGAAGACTGCCTGAAGGCAGGACTCCAAACAGGTGGCGCTCTTCGTTCGGAGCCTTTAGGCAGTCTTGGCCGCATCCCCGGCGCCGCCGAATCGCTGAGGGCCATTCAGGGCTTCTCCTGCTTCGGCGGCTCGGGCGCCGGGCGGACGAAGAACGTGAGATACAGGCACACGACAAGGGCGCACAGGCCGCCCACGAGGAACGCCGACGGCTTCCGCCACGCGGCCTGGAACTCGGGCGTCCAGCTCAGCTTCTCGGTCAGGAGCGGGAAGAGCGCATCGCGCATCAGGTAGCCGGGCAGCCAGAAGGCCACGGCGGCCACGAGCGCCCAGCCGATCTCCTCGCGCCGCTTTCGCCTGGCGACCAGGTAGGCCCAGCCGCCGAACACAACGATGAGTGCGCAATCCACCAGGGTCGCAACAACATCCATAGGCTCTTTCCCCAAAGGCGGCCGTGGCCGCAACCAAAGAGCCGAAATGTTGAATGATGAATGCCGAATTGACCAGAGCAGAAGTCGCTCTTGGCCCTCTTCTTCATTCCTCATTCGACATTCAACATTCCGTGCGCACAGTGCGCGCAAGGCACGCTGGAACAGTCTAGCGGCGGTCAAGCATCCACTGCTCGACGACGGCGGCCGCCGTGGTGAAGGCCAGGCCCCGCAGCAGGAGGCGCAACTTGTCCGCCGTGCGGCGCAGGCCCACGTAGTGCCGGAACCGCCGAAGCCCCCGCAGGGGCAGCCGCGGCGCCTCCGGGTCAAGCTCCCACGGGTGGAAGTATACAATAACCGGGTGCCCCAAGCCATTCACGCGCCGCAGCGCCGCGCGGACCAGCCGCGCGGGCAGGAGCCGCAGGTAGCCGCCCCCCGCCATCGCCAGGTTCACCCCCAGCACCCGCAGCGTCGTGGGCGGGAACTCGATGAGTGACGAGTGACCAGTGGCAAGTGGCAAGTGGCAAGTGGCAGGAAGCTCCTCTATCGTCCTCGTCCCTCGTCCTCGTCCCTCGTCCTCGATTCCCTTGTCGTCCGCCCCATTCAGCTCGTGGAGGAAGCGGGGGGCGGAGGGGATTCCGTAGCGGTCATGGCGGATGGGGAAGATGCTCGAGTCGTAGCGGTAGCCGGCCTCGGCCAGGATGGGGATGGCCCAACGCGAGCGCTCCGTGATCGAGAAGGTCGGGGCGCGGTAGCCCAGCACGGGGCGGCCCGCGAGGTCCTCCAGCAACGCCTTCGCGCGCGTCACGTCCGCGCGGAACTCGTCGGGGCTCTGCTCGAAGACCATCTTGTGCGCGTAGCCGTGGGAGGCCACCTCGTGCCCGGCCGCGGCCACGCGGCGCACCACGTCGGGGTGCCGTTCGGCGTTCCAGCCCAGGACGAAGAACGTTGCCTTCACCCCGGCCTCCTCGAGCAGCGCCAGCACCCGGTCCGTGCTCGCCGCAAGGCGCGAGGGCATCGTGTCCCACGCCTCGCGCGCGACCACCCCCTCGCAGCACTGCACCTGGAAGTACTCCTCCAGGTCGCAGCTCAGCGCGTTCACGGCCGCTTCTTGCCTGGCTCTGCCTGTCACAGTGCGCTCCGTGGCCTACGGCCCCCCAATATAATAGACTACCCCGGCCGTCCCCCGGAGTCAACGTGGCGGCCAATAAAGACTACGGCCCCCAATTCTGGGGAGCTTGTTGTCAGCTCTTGAGTCCGACCTTACAGGGGGAGGGGGCGT